>SLNI01000010.1 GCA_007133115.1 Thioalkalivibrio sp.
GATCTACAGCCTGCGCCTGATCTACATCCACTTCTTCCTGGCGACGATCGGCATCGTGCTGTACATCGTCTCCATGTGGGTGGCCGGGATCGGCCAGGGCCTGATGCTCCGTGCCTTCGACGAGTACGGCAACCTCGCCTATACCTTCACCGAGTCGGTGGTGTTCCTCCACAAGCCCTACGTGGTGCGGGCGATCGGCGGCGGATTCTTCCTGCTCGGCATGCTCATCATGGCCTTCAACGTCGCCATGACCATCCTTACCGCGAAGCGCCCGGAACCGGTGGCGGATGAATCCCGCGCCGCCGCCGCCTCCGCGTCCTGAGTTGGAGTTTTCAGACCATGAAGCATGAAAGCGTCGAGACCAATGCCGGCCTGCTGATCATCCTGACCCTGGCGGTGATCAGCATCGGCGGCCTGGTCGAAATCGTGCCGCTGTTCTACATCAACGACACCATCGAGGAAGTCGAGGGCGTGCGCCCCTACACGCCGCTGGAGCAGCGCGGCCGCGACCTCTACGTGCGCGAAGGCTGTTACACCTGCCATTCGCAGATGGTGCGCCCGTTCCGCGACGAGATGCTGCGCTACGGGCACTATTCGCTGGCCGCCGAGTCGCAGTTCGACCATCCGTTCCAGTGGGGTTCCAAGCGCACCGGACCCGATTTGGCCCGCGTGGGCGGGAAGTACTCCAACGAATGGCAGGTGCAGCACCTGATCCAGCCGAAATCACTGGTACCGGAGTCGATCATGCCCGGGTATCCGTGGCTGGCCGCCAACCGGCTCGACTACTCCGATATCGAGCAGCGCATGATTGCACTCAAGCGTGTCGGCGTGCCCTACTCGATCAATCAGGAAGAGTTCGAGGCGAACGTGGAGCGCTTCGGCGAAGACGTCGCGGTGATGCTCGACATCAACCGGGCGGAGGAGAACCTGATCGCGCAGGCGCAGCGTGAGAACTTCGACGGCGACCGTGCCTTCATCTCGGAGATGGACGCCATGGTCGCGTATCTGCAGGTTCTCGGTACGATGGTCGATTTCAATGAATACTCCGCGGGGCATTTTGCCGAGTTTCGCTAGGCGGAGCGGCGGCGAGGGAAGGACAGGGGATGGCTGAGTTCTGGAGCTGGATCACGGATCTGGGTAACAGCAAGATCGTTGCGCTGATCCTGTTCATGGGTCTGTTCTTGGCGATCGTGATTTACCTGTTTTCCAGTCGCCGGCGTTCCACCCGCTTCGAGTCGTACCGCTACATTCCGTTGGATGACGAGGATTCCCCGCTGGATCCGAACACCGGGTCCGGCGATCGCAACAAGGGCGAAAGGTCATGAGCACGAACGAAAACCCGAGCAAGAAGCCAGGACAGGTCGAAACGACCGGTCATGTATGGGACTCGAACCTGCAGGAGTACAACAACCCGCTGCCTCGCTGGTGGCTTTGGGGTTTCTACGCGACCGTGGTCTTCGCGTTGGTGTACTGGGTCCTGTATCCCGCCTGGCCAGTGGGCGGATCCTTCACGAAAGGCTTGAACACCATCACGTTCATGCAGGATGGCGAAGAGGTCACGACGCACTGGAATACCCGTTCACTGTTCGCCCGCGAGATGCAGAGCGGCAAGCAAGCGGTGCGTCAGCGCGAGATGCTTGAGCAGGTCGGAGCCATGGACTACGAGACCCTGCTGGCCGACGTGGAAGCCATGAGTTTCGTGAACGCGTACGCCAAGGGTGCATTCGGCACCTGGTGTGCGGCCTGCCATCAGACCGGCGGGGGCGGCGTCATCGGGCAGTACCCGAACCTGCGCGACGACCACTGGCTCTGGGGCGGCACTGCCGAACAGATCGAGGAAACGCTGGTGCTGGGCCGGATCGGCTACATGCCCGGCTACCGGGAGTCCCTGGACGGGCAGCAACTGGAGCAGGTGGCCTCGTACGTATTGTCGTTGAACGGATTCGCGATGAACGATGTCGACGTCGCGGCCGGTGGGGAAATCTTCAACGGATATCTGGGTGGCTGCTACCAGTGTCATGGGGTCGACGCCGCGGGTCTGGCCTCACTGGGCGCGCCCAACCTGAGCAACAACATCTGGGGTCTGGTCGACGTCCCCGGCGCGGCGAATGACGAGGAGCGGGTTGCTCGGGTGGCGCGTTTCGTGCACCAGGGTGTCCAGCGCCACATGCCCGCGTTCGCTGATCGGTTGTCGCCCGCCGAGATCCGCGTCCTGAGCGCCTATGTGCATTCGCTTGGGGGCGGTCAGTAGCCGATCTGGCTACCGTTGACGGGCGACTCGCCCGTCAACGAACGCATCATGTCCCAGCCCATGTATGAAGCCCGCGTACCGATCCATCCGCGATCGGTCGCCGGGCGTTTCCGAAACCTGAAATCCGGCATTCTGGTGCTCGCCTACGGGGTCTTCTTCCTGCTGCCCTGGCTGCGCTGGGAGCGCGAGACCGGTCCTTCTCAGGCGGTCCTGTTCGATATTCCGGCCCGGCAGTTCTACCTCTTCGACCTGGTGGTCTACCCGCAGGACATCTTCTGGCTGGCAGGCCTGCTGATGATCGCCGCCCTGCTCCTGTTCTTCGTCACTGGTATCGCCGGGCGCGTGTTCTGCGGCTATTTCTGTTTCCAGACTCTCTGGACCGACGTCTACATGTTCCTCGAACGGCGAATCCAGGGCGAACGGCCGGCCCGTATCCGCCTGTCCAACCAGTCCTGGGACACCGAGAAGGTGTTGAAACTCGGCGCCACCCACCTCTCCTGGCTGCTGGTCGCGTTCGCGACGGGCCTGGGGTTCGTCCTGTACTGGGCCGACGCGCCAACGCTGGTGCGCGATTTCTTCACTGGGCAGGCTGCCGGGGCGGCCTACATCACGGCAGGTTTGTTGACGCTTACCACCTATACCTTTGCGGGACTGGCACGGGAACAGGTGTGCACCTACATGTGCCCCTATGCCCGTTTTCAGTCCGTGATGTTCGATCGCGACACGTTGATCGTCTCCTACGATCACGCGCGTGGGGAAGGAGCGGCCGGACGCGGAAAGCCGGTACGCGACCTGAGAACCCGGGACGCGCGGCAGCAGATCGGTGTCGGGGATTGCATCGACTGCGGCTACTGCGTGCAGGTGTGTCCGACCGGTATCGACATCCGCAACGGGCTGCAGATCGAGTGCATCCACTGTGCGCTGTGCATCGATGCCTGCGATGCGATCATGGACAAGCAGGGCTGGCCAAGGGGCCTGATCCGCTACACGTCGGAGACGGCTCTGGAAGGGAAAAAGACCCGATTCCTGAAACTGAAGACGGTCGGATACGGACTTGCAACCCTGGTCGTTGGGGGGCTGCTGGTCTCGAGTATCCTCACGCGTCCGGCGCTGGATGCGAATGTCAGCCAGGTGCGGCAGCCGTTGTTCGTACAGATGGGCGATGGCAGCACCCAGAACAGTTACGAGATCGCGCTGAACAACAAGACGCAGCACAGCCTGGACCTGGAAATCCGTGTGGCCGGTCTCGAGGGGGCGGTTCTCGACCTGGGCCGCGTCGAGGACATCATTCTGGAACCCTCGCAGCGGACCACGGTACTCGCGCGCGTCCGCTACACCGCCCCGCCGGAAAGCCCCTCGCGCCTGCCCCTGGAGTTCGAGATCGTGGATCGCGAGGGATCGATGGAGCCCCTGCGCATCGGTTCGCAATTGAGTCTGCGGCCTTGAAGCGATGGGGCCGGGGCCGCGTTGTTCGCAGATGCTAAAAAAAGGCAAGTCTCATGGATAACCTCGTCGTCAGTCTCGGTCTGGGTGTCGCGCTGATCGCGGCGCTGTTCTTTCTGATCTACCGATTCACCCGCCTGCGTGGCTATCAGACGGCCGGACTGGTGCTGGCCATCACGATGATCGTGTTTGTTCCGCTGTCGGTATTGACCTGGGCCGGCGCGGACGTGTTCGCGATCCATCTCGCTCTCTACACGATCGTCCCGTATGGACTGGGCATCATCACCACCCAACTGGAGGGCGAGCAGGGTACGAAAGCCAGGCGTGGTCGCCTGCACTGGGCACCGATCACGTTGCTGGTGTTCTTCGGGATCGTTGCCACGGTCAACGCGATCCTGTTGTCGGTGGCCACGCACGGAATGCCCGAGCGCTTCATCGGTGTGCTGTTGCCGAAACCGGAGAGTGCGGCCACGCAGGTCACTTCCGGTTTTCCGGGTACCGTCGCCCGGATCAGCGAACGCAAGGAAGCGCTGGCGGTCCCCTATTTCGAGCAGATCCGTGAACAGCGCGAACTGGGCTGGCAGGTGCACCAGGGTTGGCAGTCTCGGCCCGAAGCAGGCCGGTCGGCGTTGTTCCAGGTCCGGGTGCTGGATCGGGAAGGGCGTCCGATTCCCGACGCGACCATCGAGGGCGAGTTCATGCGCGTGGCCGATTTCAATCTCGACCAACCCTTTTCGATGCGCCCCATGGGCGGCGGGCTGTACGAATCCCGCGTGACCTTGCCGGCCGCGGGGCGCTGGGACCTGCAGATCCGCGTGCGGCGTGGTGACGACGTATTCGAGCAGCAGGCGAGTACCAGCGTCCGTGAGAGCCGTGGCCAGCCCGGATGATGGGCCGCGCGGATCCAAAGGCTCCCGACGCAGTGGCCGCGGCCGGCTCCACGCCTGAATCCGTCGAGACCGACTGCTTCCATTGCGGCCTGCCGGTTCCGCATGGCGCGCATTATCCGGTGATGTTCGAACGGCGCTCGCGCGAGACCTGTTGCGGCGGCTGCCAGGCTGTCGCGAATGCCATCATCGAGAACGGGCTGGGGGCGTATTACCACCACCGTACGGGGCCCGCGGGCGGTCCTGGCGAACCGCTGATTCCGGACGAACTGCGCAAGCTGAAGCTCTTCGATCAACCCGAGGTGCAGCGCCAGTTCGTCACCGACGAGACCGACCGCGCCTCCGGCCAGGTGTTGCGCGAGGCGTCGCTGATCCTCGAGGGCATCACCTGCGCTGCCTGCGTATGGCTGAATGAGCGCCATGTCCGGACACTGACCGGCGTGAAGGATTTCACGGTCAACTATTCGACCCACCGGGCACGCGTGCGTTGGGATCCCGAGCTTCTGGCCTTGTCCGACATTCTCGAGGCGATCCGCAACATCGGTTATCGGGCGCATCCCTACGACCCGGGCACGCGTGACAAGGCCTTTCAGCGCGAACGGCACCTGGCCCTGCGGCGTTTGGCGGTCGCGGGCCTCGGCATGATGCAGGTCATGATGCTGGCCGTGGCCCTGTGGCTGGGCCATGGGGACGAGGAGCACTCCGGTTTGCTGCAGTTCATGCGCTGGGTGGCGGCGGGACTGACCACTCCGGTGGTGTTCTACGCGGCCGTGCCGTTTTTCCGGAGCGCCTGGCGCGATCTGCGCCACCGGCAGCTGGGCATGGATGTGCCGGTGAGCCTGGCCATCCTCAGCACCTATTTCGCCAGCCTGTACTCGGTCGCGCTCGGGACTGGCGAACACGTCTACTTCGAGTCGGTGGCGATGTTCGTTTTCTTCCTGTTGACCAGCCGCTACCTGGAGCTCATGGCACGCCAGCGCTCGAGCCAGGCGATCGACCGCCTCGACCGACTGATTCCGGCGCTGGCCACGCGCGTGACGGCCGAGGGCCGTGACGAGCAGATCCCGGTGGCCGAACTCGCGCCCGGAGATCGCGTCCGGGTTCGACCCGGGGAACCCTTGCCTGCAGACGGGCTCGTCGAGTCCGGCGAGTCGACAGTCAATCAGGCCCTGCTGACCGGCGAGCCGGAGCCTTGTCTGCGCCAGGTCGGCGATGCGGTCACGGGGGGCACCGTGAACGTCGACAGCCCGCTGGTGGTGCGGGTCACCCGTGTCGGCGCCGAGACCACGCTGGCGGCGATCCAGCGCCTGCTGGACCGCGCCCAGACCGACAAGCCCCGGCTGGCGCGGATGGCCGAACGCGGAACCGGTCACTTCACGGCGGCAGTGCTGATCCTGACCACAGTGGTGGGGCTGGTCTGGTATTTCTGGATCGCGCCCGACCGCGCGTTCTGGGTGGTGGTGGCGATGCTGGTGGCGACCTGCCCCTGCGCGCTGGCGCTTGCCACGCCGGTGGCGATCACCACCACCACGGGCGTGCTGTCGCGGATCGGCCTGTTGCTGACACGGGGTCAGGCGGTCGAGGACATGGCCCGCGCCGACGTGGTCTGTTTCGACAAGACGGGAACCCTCACCGTAGGGAGGCCGGAGTGGGTGGCGACGCAGGTGCTGACCCCGGGGTTCGACGGGCAGGCATTGCTGCAGCTGGCCGCCGCCCTGGAGCGTCATTCGGAACACCCGCTCGCCAGGGCACTGGTACAGGCGGCGGGAGATGCGTCATGGCCCCCCATGCAACATGTGCGCAACGTGGCGGGGCGCGGTCTTTCAGGGGTTCTGGACGGCGTGGAGCTGCGGGTGGGTACCGCTGACTTCGTCGGTGTGGAGCGGATTCCCGAGGGGATCCAGCCACCCGACACGCATGCGCAGGCCACGTCCGTGTGGATGTCGCGCGGCGGAGAGATTCTCGGGGTCTTCTGGTTGGCCGATCAGCCCCGCCCACGTGTACGCGAGACGGTAAGGGAGCTGCAGGAACTCGGCGTGGAGGTCGTCCTGCTATCCGGTGATCGTCCGCAATCGGTCGCCATTTTCGCCGATCATGCCGGTATATCCGAGGCTCGGGGTGGTATGACGCCGGAAGACAAGGTGCAGTACGTGCGGGAACGCCAGGCCCGAGGTCAGATCGTGCTGATGGCCGGTGAGGGCATCAACGATGCGCCCGTGCTTGCCGGGGCCGACATTTCTCTGGCCATGGGCAGCGGTACGCGGATCGCCCAGACTCAGGCGGACCTCGTGCTGATGTCGGATCGCCTGGAGGCCATACCCGCCGCCATCCGGCAGTCCCGCGACACACTGCGAATCGTACGCCAGAACATCATTTGGGCGGTGGGTTACAACGGGATTGCACTGCCCGTTGCGGCAACGGGGCTGCTGACCCCCTGGCTGGCCGCTCTGGGCATGTCGCTCAGTTCGCTGATCGTCGTGGGCAATGCCTTGCGGCTGCGCCGCGAGGGTGAAGCCCTGTTGTCCGATGCGACGGAGCGTGGCCCTCTGCCCGCTACGGTCATCCGACCACGTGCAGGCTGAAGCCCGATCCTCCTGCTACACTTTGGGAATGGAAGTTTTATACCTGCTCATTCCCATCGCGCTCGTTCTGGTGCTGGTCATCGGCCTGGCTCTGTTCTGGGCGATCCGGTCGGGGCAGTACGAGGACATGGAAGGTCCGGCGCACCGGATCCTGATGGATGACGATGATCCGCTGATTCCCGGGAACCGCGAGGAACAGGATTCCGACGATTCCAAACCGGGCGGACGCGACGGTTGATGGTTCGCGTGAGCACATCCGGCGCCCCATCGCATCTTGCACGCGCGCGGTGTTCGGAATACCCTTCGCCCCCAGAGTAACGGACGGATTCCCCGGTCATGCGTAACTGGTTCACCTTCGAAAACCTTCCCCTGACCCTGATCATTGCTCTGATCATCTTTTCCTGGCTGAGCTTCTTCTCGGTGATTCTGTTCGCCGACTGATCAGGCATCCTCGTCGCCCGGTTCCTCCAGCTCCGGAAGCCCGGTCCTTCCCAGCAATTGCCCCAGCGCCAGCCGAGAGCTGTGCCTGATGAATTGTTGTGACAGGCGTCGCCTGCCCGAGAGTAGCCGCATTTGCAGGGCACGGTCGTGGTAGAGGATCTCCTCGTGCGAAGGTCCGAAAGCCCGATTCTGACTGACACGAATCAGGCGTCCCAGGTTGATCCCGCGGCCGTCGTCCAGAAGGACGAGATGCGGAGCGAGTCCGCGCGCAGGGTCCGGGCGCGGGAAATCCAGAACGTCCAGGAGCACGTGGGGCGTGCCGGTGTGGCGCACAGCCAGGTGGGTATCGCTGGCCAGCAATTCGACCAGGTAGACGTTTTGCCCTATGGCGGCGCGCAGTCGCTTCACGTGGCGGGTGTAGGCGGGCGAGGGCCACAGCGTGCCCTGATTCGGCGTTCCTGCGTCCCGCATCAGTTCCGGGATCCGTGCGTGCGTGTCATGCCCGTTCCTCGGGCAAGGAGCCGGCGGGCGGGCGCCACGACTCCTGCGCCAGCATCCCCAGGACGTCGTCGATGTCTTCCACGGAGGTGTCCCGGCCCAGGCTGAACCGGACGGCGC
>SLNI01000098.1 GCA_007133115.1 Thioalkalivibrio sp.
ATCGGCGCGATACACTACCATAGCAGTCATCGAGAACCTCCCGGAACCTGTCATGCCCAATGATCCCCTGCGCTGCGCCGTGATCGGCGTTGGTCACCTCGGAAAATGGCACGCGGCCAAATACGCACACCTCGCCGACGCCCAACTGGTTGCGGTGGCGGACAGCAATCCGACCCACGCGCACGAGGTTGCGTCGAGGCACGGGTGCCGCGCCGTGATGGACCATCGTGAACTTCTGGGGCAGGTCGACGCCGTGAGCATCGCGGCGCCAACTACCCTGCACTACGCGATTGCCCGCGATTTTCTCGATGCCGACTGTCATGTATTGCTGGAGAAGCCGATCACGACCACCGTCGAAGAGGCCGAGGAACTGAACCAGATGGCCGAGGAGCGCGGGCTGGTCCTGCAGGTGGGACATCTGGAACGCTTCAATGCCGCACTTCGGCGTTTGCTGGAAAACCCGCTGAATCCGCTGTTCATCGAGTCGACCCGGCTCGCACCGTTCAAACCGCGCGCCACGGATGTCTCGGTGGTGCTGGATCTGATGATCCATGACATCGACATCATCCTGGAGCTGGTGCCGTCACCGCTCACCGACGTGCGCGCCTCGGGCGCAAGGATCCTGACCCGCGATATCGACATCGCCAATGCCCGTCTCGAATTCGCCAACGGCTGTGTCGCCAACGTCACATCGAGCCGGGTCAGCACCAAGTCGGAACGGCGCATGCGAATCTTCCAGCCAAACGGGTATGCCGCGGTCGACTATCAGAACCGGGTCTTGTCGTTGCACCACATCGGGGAAACCGACCCGGACTCGGGGCTGCCAGAGATCCTCGGAGAAGACCTCGTGTTCGACGATGCCGACGCCCTGCTGGCCGAAATACGCGCTTTTCTGGCCGCGATCCGTGGCGAACAACCGGTGGTGGCCTCCGGGCGAGCGGGGCAGCGCGCGCTGGAGACGGCGACCCGCATCACCAACCTCGTCTACTCGAACCTGGCTGTGATGACCACCCAGGACACCCTCATCGAGGAAGGAGCCAAACGATGATCCCGATGGTCGATCTGCAACGTCAGTACCACGAGATGCGCGAGGAAATCGACCGCGCCATTGCGGAAGTTCTGGAGAGTACCCGTTTCATCCTGGGACCCAATGTGCAGGCCCTGGAATCGGAACTCGCGGAATACCTTGGCGTAACCCACGCGGTCACCTGTGCATCGGGCACCGATGCCCTGCACCTGGCGCTGCGCGCGGCCGATCTCGGTCCGGGCGATGAAATCATTACGACGGCATTCACGTTCATCGCCACCGCCGAAGCGATCCGCTATGTGGGTGCGGAACCGGTTTTCGTCGACATCGACCCGCGCACCTTCAACCTCGATCCCGATGCCGTCGCCGCGGCCATCACGCCCCGGACCCGGGCGATCATCCCGGTGCACCTGTTCGGCCAGCCGGCCGACATGCCAAGCCTTTCGCGCATTGCCGAGGATCACCACCTGTTGCTGATCGAAGATTGCGCCCAGTCGTTCGGGGCCCATGTCGACGGAGTGCAGACGGGCAGTGCCAGCGCGTTCGGTTGTTTCAGCTTTTTCCCCAGCAAGAATCTCGGCGCCTATGGCGATGGCGGCCTGATCACGACCAATTGCGCTCCGGCAGCGGAGCGCCTCCTGAAGCTTCGCAACCATGGCTCGAAGGTGCGCTATCACCACGACGAAATCGGTTACAACAGCCGGCTCGACGAGATCCAGGCCGCCATCCTCCGGGTGAAGCTCAAGCGCATCGACGCGTTCAATGCTGGCCGTCGCAGAGCGGCCGCACGCTATGCCGAGGCGTTCTCCGGCCTGGACCTGGAAATCCCCCACGAGGACGGCATCGGACTCCACGTCTATCACCAGTACACGATCCTGACCGATCACCGCGACGCGATCATGGCCGCGCTCCAGGAAGCCGAGATCGCGCATGCGATCTACTATCCGATCCCCCTCCACCAGCAGGCGGCGTTTCAGAATCGGGAAAAGCCGCCCCCGAGCCTGCCCGTGACCGAATCGATCGCCTCACGTTGCCTGTCCCTGCCGGTTTTCCCGGAACTCGAGGACGCCCAGATCGACTCCATCGGTGATTGCGTACGCGCGGCCCTGAGTTGAATCCGGATCCAGCATCCGTGCGACCGAAGGATCCCTCCCCCCCGGCATCCATCCCGCCCCACGTCGTGGTCTGTGCCGGGGAAACGTCGGGCGACCACCTCGGGGCGGGCCTCGTGCGCGCCATCCGGGAACTTCGACCGCAGACCACCTTTTCCGGCATGGGCGGCGAGGCCATGCGCGGTGCGGGCGTGGACACGCTCGTGGATGTCTCGGAACTTGCCGTCGTCGGCCTGTGGGAGGTCCTGGTTCAATATCCCCGTCTGCGCGGCCTGCTGCAACGAATGCAGCGTCACCTCGACGCCCGCCGACCACAGCTCCTGGTCCTCGTGGATTACGTTGAATTCAACCTGCGCCTGGCCGCCCATGCCCGTACGCTCGGCATACGCGTGCTGTTTTACGTGAGCCCGCAGGTCTGGGCCTGGCGCCAGGGCCGCATCCACCGGATCAAGCGCAGCGTGGACGCGATGGCCGTGCTGTTCCCCTTCGAAGAAGCCTTGTACCGCGAACACGGTATCCCCGTGCGCTATGTCGGCAACCCGCTCGTGGACCGAGTCCGGAAGCCCGCCCACGATCTGCGCGCAGAGCTGGCGCTCGCGCCGGATACGCCGCTCATCGGACTGTTGCCGGGCTCGCGCAAAGGCGAACTGCATCGCCATTGGCCACTGCTGGTCGATACCGCCCGATGCCTGCTGGAAAAACGACCCGCGATGCGCTTCGCCGTACCCCTGGCCCCGGGGATTTCGTCGACCATGTTGGCCGAGATCGCCGCGTGGGAGGGTCTCCCGATCACACTGCTGCAGAAGCCCGAAGGCGCACAGGAAGTGATGGCCGCCAGCGACCTGCTGCTCATCAGTTCCGGAACCGCAACTCTCGAGGCCGCCTTGCTCGAGGCACCGATGATCGTGATCTACCGGATGGCGGCCCTGAGCCACGCCGTGTTCTCGCGACTCATCCGCGTCCCGCACATCGCTTTGGTCAATATCGTGGCGGGCGCGGAAGTGGTGCCGGAAAGACTGCAGCAGGCCGCCAATCCGACGGCGCTCTGCCGCGAGGCACTCGAATGGCTGGATCATCCGGAAAAACTCGCGGACGTCAGGATGCGTTTGCGCGAAATCCGCGAGCGTCTAGGGGCAGGCGGCGCCGACCAACGGGTCGCGGCGGCCGCTCTGGAAGTGCTGGATACCGGCACACTTGCGGATCCCCAATAACCGGCAAACCTCAGTCCTGGCGACCCTGCCCGCTTCTTCTGCGCAGCGAGTAGCGGCTGATGGCCCCCACGATCTCGCCGAAGGGGATCCCCTCCACCGCGCCATAGACTTTCTCGGCCCGTTGCAACAGCGCGTCGACATCATCCGGGGCCGAAGCCTCGAGCAGCCCGGCGAGTGCGCCAAGCCCCCCGCACTCGACCTTCATTTCCTTCCCGTGTGGAAGCCGCTGCTCGCTGTGGCTAAGCCCCAGCGCGAACAGCGCTTTTTCGCGCAGCAGGGGAAGAATCGTACCGCAACGCTCATGCCCGGCGCGGGACAGGCAGCTGATCGCCTCGCGTTCGGCAATCAGAACCCGCTGCGAACGCGCACACCCGGCACAACGGGTCAGAATCGCCTTCGCGAAATGGCAGCGTTGAGGGTCGTAATTCCCATAGATGTCCTTGAATGCGTCCTCGTCCATCGCGTGCCACCCGACCCCCGTTGCATTCGGCCACTACCGCCCCATTCTCGCACAGGGCCGTGCAGCGTCACGTTTCCCGGCCGCGCACGCACGGATGCTCGCCACGTATCGGCTAGACTTTGAGGTTCAGTATCCGTCCCCGGAGATGGTCCCGTGCCCAGGTGGTTCCGAACACCGCTCTTCCTGAAGTATCTGCTGGCCGTCACCCTCGTGCAGGGTATGACGGTGCTATTGATTTTCGCCTGGTGGCACACCGGCTCCAACGACGTTGCCCTAACCCTTGCGGCGCTCGGACTGGCCGCCGGATTCTTCGCCGCCCTCTGGCTCGCCTCGCTTGCCCAGGGCGACCGCCGGGAGGCGCTCCATCGCGCCGAAGCGGACCTGATTCGGGAACGGGAGCGCAATCGCTACCGGACCGAACGGGAACGCTCGAAGGCGGCCGAAAACACGCACCGCCAGATCCAGCGGGAAACGCGCAAGATCAAGAACCGTTCGACCGTTCGGCTCGGGGCTGCCGTCGCGGGCATTGCAGGCCTCGGGATGCTCCTGCTCCTGACGCAGTTCCTCTCGCTGGGCGTGCTGCTGATCAGCTCATCCGGTGGCGCGCTCGCCGGATATCTGCTCAGGATGCGTCAGGAATTCCGCCGGGTCGGCGCGGACACTGCACAGGCTCTGCCCCGCCCGATTGCAGGTGCACGCCTGTCGCACACGATGGCTCAGGACCCGAACCGCGATCCCAAACCATAGGGGAACCCGATCGGGCTCGCGGGATTTCCCTCCGCCGTTCGGCGGGCTGCGCAACCGCCACAGCCAATGGGGCACAATTTCGCCGAAGGGCCCGGCTACATGTCAACGGGTGCGATACGCGGAGCGATAAGATCCTGATCGCGCGTTTCCCAGTAATCCTTCAAGGCCCAGTGCATGGAGGGGAACGCCAGTTGATCCCTCGGAATATCCTCGAAGCGGAACAGGCCGACCTCCAGAGACTCCGGACCCGGTGCAATCGTGGGGGTCTTCAGGCGTGCCCGGTAGATCATCTGCACCTGGCTGATGCGTGGGATCGAATACACGGCAAGAAGCTGGTCGATCTCGAGTTCGGCCCGGGCCTCTTCCCAGGCCTCCCGAAGGGTACCCTCCTCGGTGCTTTCGCCCAGTTCAAGATAACCGGCAGGGAGGGTCCAGAAGCCGTAGCGGGGATCGATCGCCCGACGGCAGAGAAGAATGCGATCCTCCCAGGTGGCGACAGCGCCCACAACGATCTTGGGATTCTCGTAATGAATGAATCCACAGGAATCGCATACCCGGCGCTTGCGATCGTCCCCGTCCGGGACTCGATCACTGAAGCGCCAGGATTCTTCTTTTTTTTCGTCGGTCATGACCTTGAGCACCTGAGACTACGGCGGGCAGCATACAACGCAAGCACACGCGGCTCCCTTTTTCACCATTCGACGCAGGATACCGGCTGCGGTTCGCCCGTCAGCCCGACAACTCTCGTACCAGCTGTCGCTGAAACTCCAGGCCGGCCCGAACCTGGTCGAGAGTGATGAACTCATCGGGTTGATGCGCCTGGTCGATGGACCCTGGCCCGCAGATGACCGTATGCAAACCCGCACGCTGGAAAAGGCCCGCCTCCGCGGCAAACGCCACGCTCGCCACGGCATCGTGGCCGCACAGGCGGCGGGCGAGATCCAGCGCCGGGTTGCGGTCCTCGTGGGCCAGGGGCGGTGCCTCCACGAGCACCTCCGAATGGATTCCGGTCGCTGCAGCCACTGCGCGCATCCCCGGCTCGACGTGGTCCCTGCAATAGGCTTCGAAGTCGGCGAGTACGGCCTCGGGCGGATCGCCGGGCACCGAGCGGATGTCCCACTCGAACCGGCAGTCTCGGGCGACGATGTTCACGGCAGTGCCCCCATGGACGCAGCCCACGTGGATGGTGCTGTGAGGCGGTTCGAACCCAGGCGCGAACGGTCCGTTGCGGGCGCGTTCCCGGGCCATGTCATCCAGGTAGGTGATGAGCCGCGCGGCCACCGACACGGCGCTCACTCCCCGTTGCGTCTGGCTGGAATGCGCCTCGTGTCCGCGTACAGTCGTGCGCGCCACGGTAATCCCCTTGTGTGCCGAAACCACCCGCATTTCCGTGGGCTCCCCGACAATCACAGCCATTGGCTGGGGCAGCTCCCGGACCAGGCGATCGATCATCCGGGGAGCGCCCCGGCAGCCAACCTCCTCGTCGTAACTGAAGGCCAGATGGATCGGGCGCTGGAGCCGGTTCATCTCGGGCACCAGCGCAAGCGCGATGGCGAGGAACGTCTTCATGTCGCTGGTGCCACGCCCATAAAGACGTCCATCCCTTTCCACGACCCGAAACGGGTCGCTGCTCCAGGGCTGCCCGTCCACGGGAACCACATCGGTGTGGCCCGACAGGACGACACCTCCGGGAACCCGGGGACCGATCGTGGCGAACAGGTTGGCCTTCGTGCCGTCGTCGCTTTCGACATAATCGGACGCGACGCCGTGTCGGGCCAGAAACCCGTGAACGAAATCGATGAGGTCCAGGTTGGGGTTGCGCGAGACCGAATCGAAGCCCACCAGGCGGTCGATCAGCGCACGTACGTCTTCCAGGGTTGCGGTCAAACTCGGCCTCAGGGAACACTCCACATCCGTAGAGTTTACGCCTCAGACGCCCCGGAAGGTTTCCGTCGTGGAATCAGCGCGGTACCGACCACGACCTCGAGGCGGCGGGCGGCATAGAAGAAGCTTTCGCCCGTGACCGTCCCCAGATACTGCACGTTCGTCACCACCTCCGCATCCGGGGGAACGTCGCGGCGAAAGCTCTCGAAAATCGTGCTGCCGCTGTATCCCCCTTTCATGAATACGCCGCGCAGTTCGTAATCGCTCAGCCTCGCGCCGACCGACTCGCAGTATTCCCGCGCGGACGCATTGATCATCTCGCCTGCAAAAAGCTTTTTTTCAACCATGTGCGAATGTTAGCCCCAAATTCGACGTTGTGTGCGCCGTTCGATTTTTTTTGATGATCCCATCGGAGTGCCCTCCGAAGCCGCGGCAATCCTCCATCCGAGCCCTCCCCTGGACCACGCAATCGGCATGGTGGTCTGCTACTCTCACGGATGGTGGCAGACACGGGGCAGGCCCCTCCGATACCGGCGCCGCCCGCTCTCTTCGGACACCGCCGTGCGGAGTGTCGTCTGCACCATGCGCCAGTTTCACGAACCCCGTGGAACCGTGCGGGAAAGCCCATCACGATCGAGGAACGGAGACCGACACCAGCATGCTCGAGATCAGGATTCACGGACGCGGGGGCCAAGGCAACGTGGTTGCCGCGTACCTTCTGGCGTCCGCCGCCATTGATGGGGGAAGCTATGCCCAGGCGTTCCCCGCATTCGGGGCCGAACGACGCGGCGCCCCCGTAGCGGCTTTCGTGCGAATCGACGATAAGCCGATCCGGCGACGCTGCCAGGTGCGCGAGCCCGATTTCCTGATTGTTCAGGATCCCGCACTCATGGATGTTCCCGAGACCCTCAGCGGGTTGCGCGCACGGGGGACCGTACTCGTCGATGGGGCAGCGCTCGAGATCGACGGGTCCGGAGACAACGAAATACTGACGATTCCGGCCACGCGCCTTGCGATGGAACATATCGGGCGTCCGGTACCCAATACCGCGCTGCTGGCAGCCTTCATCACCCTGACGCAACTGATGCCCGTGTCGGCATTGATCGACGCGCTCGCGGAACGCTTCAAGGGGCCGATTCTGGAAAAGAATCAACGTCTGGTGGAAGCGGCCGCCGCGACTGTCGAAGCCGGACGTTGGCAGGAGGTGGCCCATGCCGTTAGCGCTTGAAGGTTCCCAGGCGCTGGCTCGCGCCATCGCACTGTGCCGACCCCAGGTCGTGGCGGCCTACCCCATCACGCCGCAGACCCATATCGTCGAAGGCATCGCCAAGCTGGTGGCCGATGGGCAGCTCGACTGTGAAATGGTCAGCGTCGAGAGCGAACATTCCGCGGCATCGGTTGCACTGGGTGCCGCGGTGGCCGGTTCCCGCGCCTATACCGCCAGCGCCTCGCAAGGCATTCTGCTGATGGCCGAAGTACTTTTCGACATCGCCGGCCTGCGCGTGCCGCTCGTAATGACCTGTGCCAATCGAGCGTTGTCGGGACCCCTCAACATCTGGAACGATCAGCAGGACTCCATGGCCATGCGCGACTCGGGCTGGATCCAGCTCTACTGCGCCACCAATCAGGAGGCCATCGACACCACCGTACAGGCGTTCCGGATCGCCGAACGCTGCGAACTCCCGGTCATGGTCTGCGTCGACGGCTTCACCTTGACCCACACCCTCGAACCGCTGGAAATGCCGAGTCAGGAGCAGGTCGATGGCTTCCTGCCGCCCTA
>SLNI01000132.1 GCA_007133115.1 Thioalkalivibrio sp.
CCCGACGAGAGCCCATCCGTCTGCACACCCGGTCCCCCGGCAAAAGCGGCTCTCCTTGCCCGTATGGGCCGTGGGGGCTATCTTTGCTTTCCTATGGAATCGACGCACGCGAAGATCGGCCTGGTGATGGGCAGCCGTTCCGACTGGCCCACGATGGAGCATGCCGCGCGCATGCTCGAGGATCTGGGCGTGCCCTACGAGGCTCGGGTCGTTTCTGCCCACCGCACGCCGGATCTGCTGTTCGACTATGCGGAAAAAGCCGCGGGCCGCGGCCTGCAGGCGATCATCGCCGGGGCGGGTGGCGCGGCCCATCTACCGGGCATGCTCGCGGCCAAGACCACTGTGCCGGTACTCGGCGTCCCGGTGGCCTCGCGCCATATGCAGGGCCGGGATTCCCTGCTCTCGATCGTCCAGATGCCCAAAGGCATCCCGGTCGCAACCTTTGCCATCGGTGACGCCGGAGCCGCCAATGCGGCCCTGTTCGCGGTGGCCATGCTGGCCAATACCGATGCCGCTTTGCGTGGACGGCTCGCCCAGTTCCGGGAGCACCAGCGCGATGCCGTGCTGGCCCAGGAGCTGCCGCCGGTGCAGCAGTGATTCTGCCGCCAGCCGTGGTCGGACTGCTCGGCGGCGGGCAGCTCGGACGCTATTTCACTCTCAGCGCACGCACCATGGGATATCGTGTCTGGGTGCTGGATCCCGATCCCCAGAGTCCCGCCGGTAGCGTTGCCGATCGCCATCTCTGCGCGGAATTCGAGGATCCCGAGGCGCTACGCGAGCTGGCGGCGAACGCTTCGGTGGTGACCTGCGAGTTCGAGAACGTCCCTGCGGCCAGCGCGGAGTGGCTGGCGGCCCACGCGTTGCTGCGTCCCGATCCGCGGGCGCTTGCGGTTGCCCAGGACCGGATCGAGGAGAAACGCTTCCTGGAGCAGGCCGACGTCGCGGTGGCGCCGTGGCTGCCGATCGAGAATCCAGATGCGGCGCGGGAGGTTTCCCCCGAATGGTCGTTTCCGGCGATCCTGAAAACCGCGCGCCTGGGTTACGACGGCAAGGGTCAGGTGTCTGTTCGAACTGCGTCGGACGTTGCCCCCGCTTTTCGCGCGCTCGGAGAGGTGCCCTGTGTTCTGGAGCAGCGGGTGGATCTCGAACGGGAGATCTCGGTTGTGCTGGCGCGCGATACGGAGGGCCGCAGCCGGGCGTTCCCGGTTTCCGAGAACGTCCATCGGGATGGGATCCTGCATCTGAGTCGGGTGCCCGCGCGGATCGACGAGGACCTTCGAACCCAGGCCGAGGCGATCGCGCAGCATGTTGCCGAACGGCTGGACTACTGTGGCGTGCTCGCGGTCGAGTTTTTCGTGACCTCGGAGGGCAACCTCCTGGTCAACGAGATCGCTCCCCGCCCCCACAATTCCGGACACTACACGCTCGATGCGGTTTCGGTCTCGCAGTTCGAGCAGCAGGTCCGGGCGGTCTGCGGTCTGGCACTGGCCCCCGCCGAGCTGACCGCTCCGGTAGCCATGCTGAATCTGCTGGGCGAACTCTGGCCGGAGGGCCGCTCGATGCCCGATTTTTCCAATGTGCTGAACCACGGTCGCGTGCGCCTGCATCTCTACGGCAAACCCCTGCCGCGCCCCGGGCGCAAGATGGGACACATCAACGTGCTCGGGGCGCCGGGCGAGGGGGAGGCATCGCAACCCGTGCGTCTTGCCGAGACGCTCTGGAACGCGTTGCGGTCCCAGGCAGGCCTGGAGGGACCATGAGCGAGCGTGACTGGAATCTGCGCTCCCGTGCGGAGCGTACCCGACTTCATGACGAACTCAAGGCCGACATCCGCTTTACCGACGAAATCGCCGGCGAGCGCCTGGATTTCACGACGACGTGGGGGCTGTTCTCGCCCCGGCGCATCGACGACGGTACCCGTCTGCTCCTGGATTATGTCGAAGTCGGACCGGAGGACCGTTGCCTGGACCTCGGGTGTGGCTACGGACCCATCGGGTTGGTGTTTGCCCGCAAGGCGGCTCGTGGCCACTGCACGTTGGTCGACAAGGATTTCGTGGCGGTGGAGTACAGTCGGCGCAACGCCGAACGAAACGGGATACGCAACGTGGATTGCCTTCTCAGCAACGGCTTCGATCAGATCTCGGAGCGCCGCTTCGATGTCATGGCCTCGAACCTGCCGGCCAAGGTGGGTCGGGAACTGCTGTATACGTACCTGCTCGATGCCTGGGAGCAGTTGAACCCTGGCGGACGTCTCTATGTCGTAACG
Source organism: Thioalkalivibrio sp. (assembly GCA_007133115.1). Classification (GTDB taxonomy): domain Bacteria; phylum Pseudomonadota; class Gammaproteobacteria; order Ectothiorhodospirales; family Ectothiorhodospiraceae; genus Thioalkalivibrio. The sequence continues at coordinate 2,267 of SLNI01000132.1, forward strand.
ATCACGGGTTTGCGTCGGTTCATCGAGAAGGGTTTCAAGGAAGTGTTCGGGAACTACGATAAGCTCAAGCAGGGTCGGGATTACACTGTGGCCCTGGCACGCCGCGAACCGCTCTGAAGCCGGAGCATTGCGGGGCCCGCGTCTCCTGGACAACGCCCGGATAGAGCATGCACGTCATCGCTGTTTCGTTTCCCCTCTGGTTGCAACTCGTCGCCGCCGCCGGACTCGTGTTCGTTCTGGCCTGGGTGCTGCGTGGTATGACCTGGGAGGAGTTGTTCGTTCCCGGTCGGGTACAGCATGCCCTGATCGCGGTCGCGTTGCTCGCAGGCATCTGGAGCATGCGTCCCGAGACCGTGGATGGACTGGCCATGCATTTTCTCGGCGCGACGGTCACGACCCTGATCTTCGGTTGGCGCCTTGCGGTGCTGATGCTCGCGGTCGTGGTGGTCATCCTCGGGGGCCTGGGATTGGTCGAACCGCTGATGATCCCATTCATCATCCTGGTCAGCGGAGTGCTGCCGGTGCTCACGACCTGGGGTCTGCTGCGGCTGAGTGAACAGCGTCTGCCGCCCCATATGTTCATCTACCTTTACGTGGTGGGATTCTTCGGTGGGGCCCTCTCGGTTCTGGTGGTGATGGTGGCCAATTCACTGTTGTTTGGGCTTTTCACTCCGCTGGCGTGGGATCTTGTGCTCTCGGAATATCTGCGTTACACGATGCTGCTGGTGCTCCCGGAGGGGGTGCTCAATGGCATGATCATTACCGGTCTGGTGATGTTCCGGCCGGAGTGGGTGGCAACCTATTCCGATGCGCGTTATGTTGATGGCCGTTAATGTCCGGTTCAGGAAACGCCTGCTAATCTGACATTGGCTGGCGTAATCCTCAGAGTCGTACCCAACAAGAAACCTTCAAAGGAGGGCAGGCATGAAGAAGTGGGCAATGGCAGTAGCAACGGGGCTGGTCTTCGCGTCCGGAATGGGCGGCGTTCACGCGGGTGACGTGGAAGCGGGCAAAGCGAAATATGCCACCTGTCAGGGATGTCATGGGCCGTCTGGCCAGGGGCAGGCCATCTTCCCGGGCGTGGCGGGCAAGGATGTGGAGTACCTCGCCGACACGCTCCAGAAGTACAGGGCGGGCGAACAGGTCGGCCCGAACAGCATGATGATGATGCCGCACGCGATTAACCTGAGTGACGAAGACATCGCCGATCTGGCGGCGTACATGAATTCGCTCTGAGCGTTCAGAGGCGTTTGCATGGCCCCGGTCCGGGTAACGGATCGGGGTTTTTGAGAGACCGCTCCGAGGATTGCCGGGAGCGGTTTTCCATTTTCTGGGCCGCCGTCCCGCATGCGGTGCGCTTTGCCTCCGGACGGTCCTTCCGGTAAAGTTCAGCGGCTACCCTGCGCGCAATCGCGCGCTCACCTGGCTAGACCGCGAGGTTTCCCCATGGCCCTACCCGACCTGATTGCTCCGTCCATTCTTTCTGCCGACTTCGCCCGTCTCGGCGAAGAGGTGGACAACGTCCTGCGCGCCGGCGCGGACATCGTCCACTTCGACGTGATGGACAACCACTATGTGCCCAACCTGACCATTGGCCCGCTGGTCTGCGAGGCCCTGCGCAAGCACGGTGTCACCGCTCCGATCGACGTGCACCTGATGGTCAAGCCCGTGGATCGGATCATTCCCGATTTCGCCAAGGCGGGGGCCAGTTACATCACCTTTCACCCCGAGGCGTCCGAGCATATCGACCGCACCCTGCAGCTGATCAAGGGCGAGGGTTGCAAGGCCGGGCTGGTGTTCAATCCCGCAACCCCGCTGTCCCATCTCGATTACGTCATGGACAAGGTCGACATGATTCTGCTGATGTCGGTCAACCCGGGCTTCGGTGGGCAGAAATTCATTCCGGAGACTCTGGACAAGCTGCGCGAGGCACGTCGCCGCATCGAAGCCTCCGGGCGCGAGATCCGGCTCGAGATCGACGGCGGCGTGAAGGCCGACAACATTCGCGAAATCAAGGCTGCGGGCGCGGATACCTTCGTCGCCGGCTCGGCGATCTTCGGCGCTGCGAAGGACTCCGATCCGAGTCATTACGACAGCATCGTCCAGGCGATGCGCTACGAGCTGGCAAAAGCCTGAAGCGGCGGGCCATCGTGTCCCTGCCGCGTCCCGCGATGATCCTGATCGACCTGGACGGCACGCTGATCGACAGCGTGCCGGACCTGGCCTTTTGCGTGGATGCGATGATGACCGAGCTCGGGTTGCCGGTGCGTGGGGAGGCGGCCGTACGCAACTGGGTCGGCAACGGGGTGGAGCGCCTGGTCCAGCGAGCACTATGCAACGACCTCGACGGGCAACCCGACACGCCTCTGTTCGAACGCGCGCTGCCGGTGTTCATGCGGCTTTACCAGGAAAACACCTCGCAGCGCAGCTGCCTGTATGCCGGTGTGCGCGAGGGTTTGGATCTGCTGCACGCTCAGGAATACCGGCTCGGCTGCGTGACCAACAAGGCTGAACGCTTCACGTTGCCGCTGTTGCGCGACAAGGGCATTCTCGATCACTTCGAGCTGGTCGTTTCGGGCGATACGCTGGAGAAAAAGAAGCCGGATCCCATGCCGCTGCTCTACGCGGCGGAACGGTTCGGCGTCGCGCCCGCGGATTCCCTGATGGTCGGCGACTCGCGAAGTGACGTGAAAGCCGCGCGCGCCGCCGGGTTCCGCATCGTCTGCATGACCTACGGCTACAATCACGGAGCGGACATCCGTGAGGAGAATCCGGATGTCGTGCTCGACCGGCTGGATCAGCTGCCCGGACTTCTGGGTGCTCGTGTTGCGTGATGCGGGTGCGGCCTCGTCAATGCGACCGCCCGGGGACACGACATGAGCCCTGAGCAGTTCGACCAGCTCGTGGCGCAGGGTCACAATCGGATCCCGTTGGTGCGGGAAGTCCTGGCCGATCTGGATACGCCGCTTTCGATCTTTCTGAAATTGGGCAATCGCCCGTTCACCTACCTGTTCGAGTCGGTCCAGGGCGGCGAGAAGTGGGGGCGGTATTCGTTCATCGGACTGCCCGCGCGGACGCTGGTGCGCGTCCGCGGGCACCGGATCGAGGTCGAGACCGATGGCGCCGTCGTGGAAAGCCTGGAGCACGAGGATCCCTTGGCCTGGATCGAGGCGTTCCAGTCCCGGTTCCGTGTGCCCGACCTGGACGGTCTGCCGCGATTCACCGGCGGACTGGTGGGCTACTTCGGGTTCGAAACCGTCCGCCTGATCGAGCCGCGCCTCGCCGGGAAGGAGAAACCCGACGCGCTGGATCTGCCCGATATCCTCCTGATGGTTTCCGACGAGGTGGTGGTGTTCGACAACCTTGGCGGCCGCCTGTACCTCGTGGTGCATGCCGACGCCACGCTTCCCGGCGGTCAGGCCGAAGCTTCGGCACGGCTGGACCGCCTGGAGCAGCGCCTCCTGGAGCCGCTGGACGTTCCGCACCCTCATACCCGTCCGCATGCCATCCCGGACTACATTTCGGGATGGCATGCGGAGGATTTCAAGGCTGCGGTTGCGCGTGCGCAAAACTACATCGTGGACGGCGACGTGATGCAGGTGGTGCTGGCGCAGCGCATGAGTGTCCCGTTCAGCGCTCCGCCGCTCGATCTGTACCGCGCACTGCGCGGCCTGAATCCCTCGCCTTACATGTACTACATGGATCTCGGCGACCACCACGTGGTGGGAGCTTCCCCGGAAATTCTCGTCCGACTCGAAGATGACCGCGTGACGGTGCGTCCCATCGCCGGCACACGGCCGCGCGGGCGCAGCCCGGAGGAGGATCGGGCGCTCGAAGCCGATCTCCTCGCCGACCCGAAGGAATGCGCCGAGCATCTGATGCTGATCGATCTCGGGCGCAATGACGCGGGTCGTGTGAGCCGAACCGGAACCGTGCGTGTCACGGATACGATGGTCATCGAGCGTTATTCGCACGTGATGCATATCGTCTCCAATGTGGAAGGACTTCTGCGGCCGGGCCTGAGCGCGATGGACGTCTTGCGGGCGACCTTTCCCGCCGGTACGGTGAGCGGAGCCCCGAAAATCCGGGCCCTGGAGATCATCGATGAACTGGAGCCGGTGAAGCGGGGTGTCTACGCGGGTGCGGTGGGCTATCTTTCCTGGTCAGGAAACATGGATACCGCGATTGCGATCCGCACCGCGGTACTGCGCGACGGCGTGCTGCATATCCAGGCCGGCGCCGGTGTCGTGTATGACTCTGTCCCGGAAAACGAATGGCAGGAAACGCTGAACAAGGGTCGTGCCGTGGTCAGGGCCGCCGAGATGGCGAGTGCCGGGCTGGGGCCGCGGCGAAATTGAACGGCGTCCCGGGGAACGGGTAGACGATGCATCGAACGTGGCTGTTCGTCCTGGTGGTCCTGTTGCTTCCGTTACCGGTTGCGTCCCAGGTGATGGTGCTCATTCCCGGTCATCAGGGGCAGGAATCCCAGGCCTTCCGCGAGGCGGGCGTGACGGTTCCGCTGGCGGCCTCCGGCTGGGCGGATGGGGGTCAGATCCTGCCGTCGGTGCACGGGGTGGAATTCGAATACGCGGTGGAAACCGGACAGCGCGTCTTCTATACCCTGCTGATGCCGACCGAGCGGCCGGTTTCCATGCAGGCCGAGTGGCTGAACCTGTACCTGGATGCGCTGGTGCGCCGGCATCCCGATCAACCTTTGATCCTCGTCGCCCATTCCCTCGCGGGTGTGGTGGCCCGGTACTCGCTGGTGACGCGCAAGCGACGTGAAGTGTCCGCGCTGGTCACGATTGGAACCCCGCACGTGGACAGCGCGATGGTTCAGCTCGGGGATTTTTTCTGGCAGTCGCCGCTCGGGTCGTCGACACCCCTGATGACGCAGGGCAATCTGCGCCGCCTGCTGGAGCTCTATGCCGGCATCAGTCCCAACCAACCGGGGAACATCCTGCGCTGGCTGAGTCATCAGGCCCATCCGGACATCCGTTACGTCTCGGTGGTCCGCCTGGTCGATACGATGGTGGATCCCGTCCTGCAGGACCTGAACCGGGTCTCCGATCTGCGCGGGCGTGCGGAAACGATCTGGAGTCCGGCAGGCCACGCACTGGAAGCGGCGGACGGGGCGATCCTCGCTGCACTGTTTTCAGCTCGGCTCGATCACTGAATCCACCGTCTCCGGCCTCCCCGTCACCGGGGGGCCGGAGTGCCGTTTCAGGCCGCGTGGTTGAAAATGAAGTGGTGCCGCGGACGGTACTGCCGCACGTCCGGCTTGCCCATCACCTTCTGCACCTGCGGGTGATTCGCGAATTGGTCAAGCGTGATGCCGTCGAGGAAATCGTGCAGTTTCTGGTCGAATTCCTGCCAGAGCTGTTCCGTCAACGGTGGCTCTTCCTCGATCTCCCCAGTGTGCTGTTTCAGGCGGTTCAGGTTCATCGTGTCGCCGAGGGCGTCGATGATATCGGCCACGCTGACGCGCTCCGGGCGACGCGCCAGGCGGTAACCGCCGCCAGGACCGCGGATTCCCTCCACCAGCCCGCCCTTGCGCAGCTTGGCGAACATCTGCTCCAGATAGGACATGGAAATTCCCTGGCGCTCCGAAATACCGACCAGAGTGACGGGTCCGCTGCGCTCGTGGATGGCGATGTCCATCATCGCGGTGATGGCGAAACGGCCCTTCGTGGATAGCTTCATGATGAACTCCTTAGCATCGGGTGCGTGACGCCATTAAAGCAAAGCCTGAGCAATTTAGTCAAGAATAAGACGGACCGGATTGTGGAATCCCCAACCACCGGCGTTCTGCCACGCATGCATTTATGATCCCGATGGAGGCGGTTGGTTCGCGCGACGCCCCTCAACGACACGATCTTCGGACGGGCAGCCTCGGGATCTGAGTCCCCTGACGAGGCAAAACCC
>SLNI01000198.1 GCA_007133115.1 Thioalkalivibrio sp.
CCGCCGCGGCTCTCGCGCGCGTTGCTGGAAACACTGGCAATCATCGCCTACCGACAGCCGGTCACCCGGGCGGAGATCGAGGAAATCCGGGGGGTGGCGGTCAGTACACAGATCATGCGCAACATCCTCGAGCGGGAATGGGTGCATGTGGTGGGGCACAAGGAGGTTCCTGGACGCCCCGCACTCTACGCGACCACCCGGACTTTTCTGGACGACCTCGGTCTGTCCCGGCTGGACGAGCTTCCACCGCTGGATGCGTTGCGGGAACTGGTCGATCCGCCTGTCGAGCCGGAGGGCGAGGCAAGCGCCTCCGGGCCCGGAGGCGCGGCGGATCTCGCCTCTTCCGACGAGGGTGCGGAGCACAGGACGCTGCAGTAAACCGATGCCGCTGGTGTTCTGACTCAGGACGCCGGCGCGGCACGGGCAAAATCTGCATCCTGATCTATAGTTGTCCGGAAGCCGCCGGGTTGTCCGATCCGGTGGAGGTCCGGGCATACGGCCTGGGCGCGCACCGTACGACCCGTGTATCCGGGTCTCGTCATGGCCCCATGCACGGAGGATCAGCAGCGGATGTCGGAAAAGGCCTTTGAGTTGAGCAAACGGATGGGCCTGAAGATGGCCGAGACATTCAAGCTCGGCATTCTGTTCGTGGCGGGCTTCTCCATTCTCTGGGCCACCGTCATCGAGATCGGAAAATTCGTCGGCTCCGGCGGCCCGGATCTCGGCGATGTGCTCATGCTTTTCCTCCTGATCGAGCTTGCGGCGATGGTCGCGATCTATTTCAAAACCAACCGCCTCTCCGTCCGATTTCTCGTCTACATCGCCATCACGGCCCTGACCCGCGTACTCGTGGTCGACGTCAAGTACATGGAGAACACCAAAATCGTGGTGCTGGTGGGGGCGATCTTCATCCTTACGCTGGGCGTGCTGATCCTGCGTGGCTGCGAGGTCTGGTTCGGGCAGGACGAGGAATCAAGGGAGTGAAGGGGAGTGGATCACTCCTTCAGCCGCGGCATCAGCATCGTCAGGTTGCAGGGACGGGTCCCCGCGTCGAGTTGCGCGACAATGATGCGGTTCCAGGCGGTTTCACAGGCATTGCGTGAACCCGGCAGCACGAAGATGAAGGTAGCGTTGGCGACACCGGAGAGGGCTCGGGACTGCAGGCTGGAAGTCCCGATTTCCTCGTAGGAAAGTTGTCGAAAAAGTTCCCCGAAGCCACTGATTTCCTTGTCAAGTAATGGGCTAATGGCCTCGGGTGTGCCATCCCGCCCGGTGATTCCGGTACCCCCTGTGGTGAGAATGCAGTCGATGCCGGGATCGGCGATCCAGGCCGAGACCGTGGCCCGGATCGCGTAGAGATCGTCGCGTACCAGCTGTCGATCCGCCAGCGTGTGGCCGGCGGCGGCCAGTCGTTCGGCCAGTGTGTCCCCCGAGCGATCCTCGGCGAGGCTGCGGCTGTCGGAAACGGTCAGCACGGCAATCCGGAGCGGTGTGGTTGCGGCAGTCATGGAGGGGTCCTTTTGGTGTATCGTCGCGGGGATGATAGACAGCCCAGGCGAGCCTTGAAATGGCGGAGCGGTTACAGAAATACCTGGCGTCCCGTGGTTTGGGTTCGCGGCGTGAGATCGAAGCCTGGATCTCGCGTGGAGAAGTGCAGGTCAACGGCCGGGTTGCACAACTGGGTGACCAGGTGGAGCCGACGGACGTCATTCGCGTTCGGGGCCGGCCGGTGGCCGGGGGCGAGCGTTCTCACCGCTGGCTGGCGTACCACAAGCCGGAAGGCGAAATCTGCAGTCGGTCCGATCCCGAAGGTCGACCGAGCGTCTTCGCCGCGTTGCCCCGCCTGCGCGGGCAGCGTTGGGTGTCCGTGGGGCGTCTGGATCTCAATACGTCGGGCCTGTTGTTGTTCACCACCGATGGTGCGCTCGCGCACGCGTTGATGCACCCGTCCACGGGGCTGGTCCGTGAATACGCGGTGCGCGTTCTGGGCGAGATTCCGACAGAGGTGCAGGAGGGTCTGCTACGCAACATCGAACTGGAGGATGGTCCCGCCCATTTCGACACCCTGCGGGCCGCGGGCGGCGAAGGCGCCAACCACTGGTTTCATGTCACGGTGGGCGAGGGCCGGAACCGGCTCGTGCGGCGGCTGTGGGAAGCGGCCGGCGTGACCGTGAGCCGGCTGATCCGGGTTCGCTACGGGTCGATCGAGTTGGGTCGCGGTCTGCGCAGCGGTCGTTTTCGGGATCTGGAGCCCATGGAAGTCCGGGCATTGTATGATGCCGCGGCGCTGCGGGTTCCGGCGCCGGCGGGCACTTCGCGTCGTGGTGCCGGTTCCGGGGCGGCCCGGAAAACTCGACGGCCCGGGGCCAAGGGGCGCTAGAATCCACACGTAACGTTTCCGAGCAGAGGCGCTGTGAGCGGGGGAGCCACCACGGATGATGAAAGCTGAAAAACTGGGTCACCGGGCGCTGCACTTCACCGAAATCGCCGTGCTCGCCGTGATTGCCGTGGCGACCGTGATTGCGATCCTGCAGGAGATCGCGTTGATGGTCGGGAACCGGGAGGTCACGCTGGCGGACCTGCTGCTGCTGTTCATTTTCCTGGAAGTCCTGGCCATGGTCGGGATCTACCTGAAATCGGGCCGCCTGCCGGTGCGTCTGCCGCTCTATATCGCCATCGTCGCCCTGGCCCGTTACATCATCATCGACATGAAGGCGATGGATTTCTGGGAGATGCTCGCGGTTTCGCTGGGGATTCTGCTCATCACGGTGGCGATCCTGATCCTGCGCTACGGGCATATCCGCTTTCCCTATACCGATGAGGGTGGGCCGGGGGCGGAGCCCCCAATCTCCAGGAGAGAGCATCCGGAGCCGTGACGCGGGCGACCCAGGTACTGGTCCCCGGCCTCTGGAGATCCGGCGCGCAGGCTCCGGAGGTACCACTCCCGCGCACACTGGCGCGCATGGTGGGCCGGGCGCGTTCCGAACCGACCGTGGACACCGGATGGGAAACCGAACTCGCGCACGCGCTGGGCTTCCGCCAGCCGACTGCGGGCGAACGCCATTGGCTGGCGGTTCCGGTGAGCCTCGCGCCCGGCTTGACAGACCTGGTCGCCACACGGGTCGAGGATCTCGACGACGGAGAGACCGAGGCCCTTTGGGCCGCGGCTTCCCCCGAACTGGAATCGGCCGGTACGACCCACGAGGAGCGGTTCCCGGGGCTGGACCTGCTGGTCATGGCGGGCGAGGGGCGCTGGGAAGGGGTTCCGCCCTCGGTGGGGCTGGGGCGTTCGATGCGGGCGCTGCGGCTGGACAGCCCGGTATACCGCCGCTTGCAGGTGCTGGCCAACAACCTGCAGATGGTCTGGTTCGATCATCCCGTCAACCGGGCGCGCGTCGCGGCGGGTCAGGCTCCGGTGCAAGGTCTCTGGCTCTGGTCTCCGGGTCTGCCCAGCGAGGCGCCGACCGTGCGGCACGTGGCGGGAGGTGGGCTGCTCGCGCGCTGGCTTGCGGAACAGGCGCGGGTGCTGTGGTCTGCCGACCCGCTGGCCCCGGATGCCGATTTCACCGTGCTCGACGCTTTCCTGTCACCGCGGTCGGCGGACCGGTTTGCGGGCCTGCTGGATTCCCTTTCGGACGACGTGCTGCAGAACCGGATCGACCGCGTGCGCAGGGACGCCTCGGTCGCGCTGGTGCTGCACGACCCGGGCGTGGCGCGGCTGCGGTTGAACCGCGGGGATTGGCGCCGATTCTGGATTCGGGCGCGCGGCCTGGTCCCGGTTCGGTCCTGAATCCTGTGCACACGTGAGTTCTGACCCAACAGGTCTGGCTTGCTATACTTCACGGCTTTTCCGCCCGGATCGACTGCCATGGAACTGAACCCGCACTATTCGCTGATCGCCGACCTGCGAGGCCGTCTGGATGGCCTCAGGGGGTATCTTTGACTTCGCTTCCCGGGAGGAGCGGCTGGAGGAAGTCCAGCGCGAACTGGAAACGCCCAATATCTGGAATGACCCGGAGCGCGCCCAGGCCCTAGGCAAGGAGCGGGCCCAGCTCGAGGCGGTGGTGCTGAACATCCGCAGCATCGAAGGCAAACTCGACGACAGCCAGGAGTTGCTGGAGATGGCCGAGGCTGACGACGACGCGGACACGGTCGCCGCGGTGGTCAGCGATATCGACCAATTGAACACGGAGGTCGAGAAGCTCGAGTTCCGGCGCATGTTCTCCGGGGAGATGGATCCCGCGAATGCTTTTGTCGATGTCCAGGCGGGTTCCGGCGGCACCGAGGCTCAGGACTGGGCAGAGATTCTGCTCCGCATGTACCTGCGCTGGGGCGAGCGGCGCGGCTTCAGGACCGAGATCATCGAACTGTCGGAAGGGGAGGTCGCGGGCATCAAGAGCGCGACCGTGAAGTTCGAGGGCGAGTACGCGTTCGGCTGGTTGCGCACCGAGATCGGCGTGCATCGACTGGTCCGCAAGTCGCCGTTCGATTCCGGAAACCGCCGGCATACCTCGTTTGCGGCGGTTTTCGTCTCGCCGGAAGTGGACGATTCGTTCGAGATCGAGATCAATCCGGCCGACCTCAAGGTCGACACCTATCGCGCGAGCGGCGCCGGTGGACAGCACGTGAACCGGACCGAATCGGCGATCCGGATCACGCACATGCCTTCGGGCATTGTCGTGGCGTGCCAGAGCGACCGGTCTCAGCACAAGAACCGGGACACGGCAATGAAGCAGCTGAAGGCGAAGCTCTACGAGATGGAAATGCAGAAGCGCAATGCCGAAAAGCAGGCGGTCGAGGATACGAAATCCGACATCGGCTGGGGCAGCCAGATTCGTTCCTACGTGCTGGATCAGTCCAGAATCAAGGATTTGAGAACTGGAGTTGAAGTGGGGAATACGCAGGCTGTTCTGGACGGGGACCTCGACCCCTTCATCGAAGCCAGCCTGAAGAGTGGACTGTGATGAACCCTGAATCGCTGCCGGAAGAGGATCGCACGGTCGATGAGAACAAGCTGATCGCGCAGCGCCGGGAAAAACTGCAGGCCCTGCGGGCCGAGGGTCCGGCCTTCCCGAACGACTTCCGGCGCGACAGCCTGGCCGCCGACCTGCATGCACAGCACGACGACGCCGAACCCGAGGCACTGCAGGCGGCCGGGATCGAGGTGGTGGTGGCCGGCCGTATGCTCGCCAAGCGGGTCATGGGCAAGGCGAGCTTTGCCAGCCTGCGTGATCTCTCCGGTGACATCCAGCTGTTCGTGCAGCGCGATTCCCTGCCGGACGGGGTGTACGCCGCGTTCAAGCAATGGGATCTGGGCGACGTGCTGGGTGCACGCGGCACACTGTTCAGGACCCGGACCGGGGAACTGACGATTCAGGTCACCGAACTGCGTCTGTTGACCAAGAGCCTGCGCCCGCTGCCGGAGAAATTTCACGGGCTCTCGGACCAGGAGACCCGGTACCGTCAGCGCTACGTCGACCTGATCACCTCGACGGAAACCCGCGACCTGTTCCGCACGCGGACCCGGATCATCCAGTACATCCGCGACTACTTCACGACGGCCGGCTTTCTCGAGGTCGAAACCCCGATGATGCAGGCGATTCCCGGGGGCGCCACCGCGCGGCCGTTCATCACGCATCACAACGCCCTCGACATGGACCTCTACCTGCGCATTGCGCCCGAGCTGTACCTGAAGCGGCTGGTGGTGGGTGGTTTCGAGAAGGTGTTCGAGATCAACCGGAATTTCCGCAACGAGGGGCTGTCCACCCGGCACAACCCCGAATTCACGATGCTGGAATTCTATGAGGCCTTCGTGACTCATCACGAGCTGATGGATCGAACCGAGGAATTGATCCGTGGGCTTTGCCGCGATGTGCTCGGCACCACGGAGATCGAGTACCAGGGCGAGACGTACGACTTCGGGGCGCCGTTTGCCCGGATGAGCGTGCGCGAGGCGATCCGGGCGTTCAACGACGACATCTCCGAGGCCGATCTCGACGATGAGGAAGCGATGCGGGGGCATTGCGCGCGCCTCGAGATCCCGGTCAAGCCCGGATACGGACGGGGCAAGCTCTGGATCGAAGTCTTCGAGAAGACCGTGGAGACCCGGCTGCGCCACCCGACCTTCATCACCGGGTACCCGACCGAGGTTTCACCGCTGGCGCGGCGCAGCGATGCGGATCCCTTTGTAACGGACCGCTTCGAGTTCTTCGTCGGCGGGCGCGAGATTGCCAATGGTTTCTCGGAGCTCAACGATCCCGAGGATCAGGCCGAGCGCTTCCGGGCGCAGGTCGAGGACAAGGAAGCGGGCGATCTCGAGGCGATGCATTACGATGCCGACTACGTTCGGGCGCTGGAGTACGGCTTGCCGCCGACTGCGGGGGAGGGCATCGGGATCGATCGGCTGGTGATGCTGCTGACCGACTCGCCGTCGATCCGCGACGTCCTGCTGTTTCCCCACCTTCGGCCCGAATCCTGAAGCGACCGGCCCACTCGTGTCCTGAGTGGTATATTGCGGGTGCGCATGATTCGGGGGTGCAAGCGCGATGAGCGGTTGGGGTTGTCCTCATGAAGTCCGCGGGGAGTGCCAACACGTGCTGGGCCGCAGGTGCGCGCCGGGCATGAAAGGCTGCGTGCTCGCGGGCCGTTTCCTGTTCAGCGAGCCGGAAAAGAACACCGCACGGATGCGCCGGGAGAAGGGCGGTGAGGAGCCTCGTCGGCCCGTCCGTGGACGCAGCGATCGCGACTGACCGCCACCGCGCGGTCCTGTTCGACGCGGCTGGAACCCTGTTTCGATTGCGGGCCCCGGTGGGGGTGGTCTATGCGAGCGCGGCCCTCGCCCATGGCCTCTCATCGAGCCCCGATCTCGCGCAACGCATCGAGACGGGCTTCCGGATCCAGTTTCCGGCGATGCCGCGTCCCCGCTACCGCCCCGGCGATCTCGTTCACAACGAGGCCGAGGATCGGCGCTGGTGGCGACAGCTGGTGCAGCGGGTGATGCAGGATTTCGGGCCCCTCGACTTCGATCCCTTTTTCGACACGGTGTACGCCCTGTTCGCCCGCGCCGAAGCCTGGGAACTCTTTCCAGAGGTCCCCGGAGTGCTTGGGGAACTGCGTCGGCGCGGTTTGCGTCTGGCGATCGTCTCGAACTTCGATGCCCGTCTGCTGCCCGTTTGTGAAGGCCTGGGTCTGCGGAACCGGGTCGATGGCATCACCTATGCGGCCGAGGCCGGTGCGGCCAAGCCGGACGCCGGGATCTTTGCACTGGCCCTGCGCCAGCTGGGATTGGATGCACGGGCTGCCCTGCACGTCGGCGATTCCCTCGAAGAGGATGTCGAGGGAGCGCGCGCTGCCGGTCTCGATGCCCTCTGGGTCCACCGGGAGCCGCATGGACCCCGAAGGCATCGAGACCGGCGGCCACCATCCGGTATCGTCGCCATTCCCGACCTGCGTGCCCTCATCGCCGGACCCGACAAAACCGGGGTCAGACCCCAGCCTCAAACCGAGCTCTGAAGCCGTTTTTGTGTGGGGTCTGACCCCGGTTTTCGCGCGGGTTAGTGGGTTTCGTGCCGTTCCTGGTGGCTGCGCACGAGGCGGGTCTGTACGTCGGGTGGCGCGGGTTCATAGTCGGCGGCGCTGACCACGAATTCGCTGTCGCCGGCGCAGATGGATTTCAGGCGGGCTTCGAAGCCATCCATCTCGGCCAGCGGCACCAGGGCGTGGATCTCCGTCCATCCTGGTGCGGGGCTGTCCGTGCCGGTGACCCGGCCCCTGCGGCCGGAGAATTCGGCGCTGATCTGGCCGAAGTTATCCTCGCTGGCCTTTACGCTGACCTGCACCAGCGGTTCAAGGACGACCGGGGCCGCGGCCCGCGCGGCCTCCAGCACGGCCTGCTTTGCGGCGGTCGAGAAGGAGATCTCGTTGGAATCCACCGCATGATGCTTGCCGTCGAGCACGGTCACACGCATGTCCTGGATCGGAAAGCCCGCCAGAGCCCCGTCCTCCAGTGCCTGCAACACGCCCTTGTGCACGGCTGGCATGAAGTTGCCGGGGATCGTTCCGCCCTTCACTTCGTCCTGGAATTCGAACCCCGCACC
>SLNI01000093.1 GCA_007133115.1 Thioalkalivibrio sp.
ATGATCACCCACCCCGAGTCCGGCGACGACACCATCACGCTGCTCGACCGCTGGGTCGCGGAGGTGCCCGAAGTCCCCGTGTCGATCCTCTCCAACCCCACCACGATGACCTACGCGGATCTCGAGGATCTGCGTCAGCGCGGGGCGGACATCTTCACCGTCGCGCTGGACGCGGTCACGCCGGACATCTTCGAACGCACGCGCGGCAAAACCGTGCAGAGTCCGCACCGCTGGGACAAGTACTGGCAGGCGATCGAGTGGGCAGCCGAGATCTACGGACCGGAAAAATTCGGTGCCCACCTGATCTGCGGCATGGGTGAGACCGAGCGCGACATGCTCGAGGTCTGCCAGCGTATCCGCGATCTCGGTGGCCACAACCACATGTTCGCGTTCTTCCCCGAGCGCGGCTCACGGATGGAGGACTGGGCTCCGGTACCACGCGACCACTGGCGGCGCGTGCAGCTCGGGCGCTTCCTCATCGACTATGCCGGCGTCCGCGCGCAGGACATGCGCTTCGACGACGCGGGCCGGATCATGGATTTCGGCCTCGACCGCCAGGAGCTCGACGCGCTGATCGACTCGGGCCAGCCGTTCCGCACCTCGGGCTGCCCGGGCCGCTCGGACGAAGAGGTATCGGCCTGCAACCGCCCCTACGGCGACTCCAGCCCGGCCGACATCCTGAGCTTCCCGTTCGCGCTGGACGCGCAGGACGTCCACGTGGTGCGCCGGCAGATGGCGGGTGAAAACATCGGCACCTTCGACCACGAGGCGGATACGTAAATCGGGGCTATACGCCTACCGCGCGCTCTTCCGCCCTCCGACCGCACCGGGATACAAGCCGGTTCTGCGTCTGTGGTGAAACCATTGTGGGTGCGCGCCCACCCTGATGGAAACCCAACAGAGAACGAGCGTCCGGACCCGAAGTTTACGCGAGTGGCATGCAGACGAAAAAGCCCGCGTTGCGCGGGCTCAGACAGAGAATGATGGTGGCCAGGGACGGAATCGAACCGCCGACACGGGGATTTTCAATCCCCTGCTCTACCGACTGAGCTACCTGGCCGGACTTGCGGAAGGCTTCGCCTTTACGGCGAAGGGGCGTATTAAAGCCGGAGCCGACACGGCCGTCAAGCCGAAGCTGCCGGGACCGGTGGCCGGCCCGCGGCTTACCTGGGCTGGCTGGGGTCGACGTAGCCTTCGGGCTTTTCGGCGCCGCCCTTGAAAAAGAACTTCTCCATCTCTTCTTCCAGGAACTTGCGGGCCTTGGGTTCCATCGGACTCAGGCGATACTCGTTGATGAGCATGGTCTGGTGCTTGAGCCAGGTTTGCCAGGCCTCCTTGGAGACATTGGCGTAGATCCGCTTGCCCAGTTCACCTGGGTAGGTGGGGTAGCCGAGGCCTTCGGCCTCCCGGCCCAGGTACACGCAGTTAACCATTCGTGCCATCGTCGGAGATTCCTCGATCGTTCAGAAAGCGTTCGATCGGCGCGGGAAGGCCCACCCGGATCGCGAGCCCGGGTTTATACCAGATCGCCCCCTCCCCTTCCATGATTCCACAGGCCCCGGCAGGGAGGTCGAAACGAAGCACGTGCAAATCGAGCCGGTAATGACTGAAGCTGTGCCCGATACGCGCCAGTGAGGGAATCGCCTCGCGGGCCTGGCTCCAGCGACAAGATACCCACGCCCGCACCGTATCCGGATCGTCGGCCTCGGGGAGACTGTAGAGCCCGCCCCAGATCCCCGAGGATGGACGACGCTCCAGGTAGGTGCCGTCCGGGGAGCGCACCAAACCCGCCCAGCGGGTACGAACGGGCAGCGCTTTCGACGGCCGGGGCATCGGCAGATCCGCCACGCGTCCCTGCACCAGCGCAGCACAGTCGTCGGTGACCGGGCAGCGGTCGCAGGCCGGCCCATGCCGGGTGCACACGGTCGCCCCAAGATCCATGATCGCCTGCGTATAGTCGGCCGGTCGCAGGTCCGGCATCCGCAAATCCGCGATCTCCCAGAGACGGGCCTGAACCCGAGACGCGCCGGGCCAGCCCTCGACGGCCGCGTGGCGAGCCAGCACGCGGCGCACGTTACCGTCGAGGATGGGCGCACGCTGCCCATAGGCCTGCGCAAGAATGGCCGCGGCCGTGGAGCGACCGATGCCCGGCAGGGATTCCAGCGCTGCGTGTTCGCAGGGCAGCACCCCGCCGTGCCTTTCGACGATGATCCGGGCTGCGCGCTGCAGGTTGCGCGCGCGGGCGTAGTAGCCCAATCCGGCCCAATGGTGCAGCACTTCGTCCGCCTCGGCCCGAGCCAGCGCGGCCACGTCGGGAAACCGCTCCATGAACGCCCGAAAATAGGGAATGACCGTGTCGACCCGGGTCTGCTGCAGCATGATCTCGGAGACCCAGACCCGATAGGCGGAGCGCGGGTGCTGCCAGGGCAGGTTGCGCCGACCGTGCCGGTCAAACCAGGCCAGCAGCCGTTCGCCGAAGAGGCGCGCGGGGCCCGCCACTACGGCGTTACCACGGTATCCGCGGCACTATGAATGAGCGCGGCCTGTTCAATGCGCTCGATGTTCTCCAGAAATTCCGTCCGCACCCAGGCACGCACCAGCGGCGGGCCGAGCAGACGCGGCACCTGGACATCGGGTTCCAGGTAGCCATACATCTGCATGCGCGCGTGATCGCCGCCGCTCGTCTCCGGATCGACTCGCCAGGAGACGTGGCCTCTGCGCATGCGGCTCAACTCCGGAACGGTGATCGCCGAGGACCAGTTGCCGGGGATGTAGCGGATATCCACGGTATGCGGAAGCTCGCGGCACAGAAACAGGATGCATCCGCGCATCAGGGTGGACACACGGTCGACGCCCGCCTGCGGCGAGCCAAGCGGCTGACTCCGGTCGACCAGTGGAAAGACGCGGTCGAGGCGATCGTACTCCCGCAGCACAGCCTGCACCGATTCGGCTGGGGCACGGATCAGCGCGTCGAACCGGAATTCCAGGCGAACTCCGTCATAGGACACGTGGATGTCGGCGTCCGCACCCAACGCGGCCAGGGGCGTCAGCCACCCGACCAACGCGAGGAGCAGCAGCGCGCGCCGCATTCCTAGCGCAGGCCCCGTTCCAGAAACCGTTCCAGGCGTTGCTCCAGGCTGCGAGAACCTGAGGGCGCCTCGGGTGCGGCAGCGGGATCCTCGGCACCTTCCGCATCGCGTTCGCTGGGACCGCCGAGGCCGTAACGGTCCAGCAGGCGTCCGGCTTCGCGCCGCACCCGATCCTCGACGCGTTCCCGCAACACGTCTTCCAGGTTCAACCGAAAACTGGGCACGGCGAAGGTGCCGGCGACCCGAATCGGCAGCGTATGGCCCTGCAGGTCGTCCAGCGTCCTTCCACCCTGGCCCTGGATGCTGCTGACCACGGTGGTATTGATGCGATAATCCATGGTTTCCCGATTGAGGTCGGCCGATCCCCGCCCCTGTACGAGCAAGAGCCGGGACCGGGCCACCAGGTCGTCGTTCCGGACCACGCCGTCGACGATGTCGAAGCTGCCGCGGAATTCTTCGAAATCGGTCTGGTTCGGTTCGCCGTCATCCTCCGGCGCTTCGCCACGCAGACGGGCATCGGCGTGCCGGATGATCCGCTCGATATGAATCCCGCGCACCGCACCGTCGACGAGGCCAATGGTGCCCTGTCCATTGAGGCTCGACGTCAGAGCCCCAACAGTGGCGCCGGATGCGGCGAGGGTCATGTTCAAACTGCCATTTCCGTCCAGGCGTGCCTCGCCCTCGCGGAGATCTTCAAGCAGCCGCCCGAGCGCAATGCCGTCCAGCGCGACCGCAAGATCGTACTGGGGCGTCTGGGAACGGACATTCACCCCGGCCCGGCCCTCGAGACGACCCTGGTAGGCGTTCCCGATCAGCGGCTCCACCCGCCAGTCCCCGTCGCGAGCCCTCAGCACCAGCTCGATGTCCTCCAGCACCAACCCGAACAGGGTCAGGTGTTCGAGCACGAGCCGGCCATCCAGATCCAGGGCGTTCAAAAGTTCAACCGGGAGCCGGATCGGAACATCCTCCTCCGCGGTGGCCGGAGCCCGCGGGGACCGCGACCCGGCGGCTGCGGACGGTTCCGCGCCGGCTGTCGCGGGTTTTGGTGTCTCCACCGTGCGCGCCTCCTCGATCTCCGCAGGAAGATAGCGGTCGAGGTTCATGCGATCCCCCGCCAGGTCGAAGTCGAGCCAGGGGCGGGCCTCTGACAGCACGACGGCGGCCGTTCCCGTGAGATTCGTCTCGTCGAGGCCGATCTCCAGAGCGCCGATGTCAACACCGCGGGCGTCGCCGGTCGCGGAAAGTTTCAGCGTCATCTCGCGCAGCGCTTCCGGGTCCGTGGTGGTCGGCTCGTCCAGCCCCAGAGCGGTCAACACCGCGCGCGGATCGAAGCGGTTGCTGGTGAGCTCCGCGCGCAGTTGCGGGTACTCCATGGCCAGACCCGTGATTTCGATTTCGCCCTCGAGAAGCAGGTCGGAGAAGCGTGCCGAGAACGGGACGGCCTGGAGCCGGGATACGGACATGTCCAGTAGCAGATCGGTCTCGAGTCGCACTTCCAGCATCGGCTCGATATCGGGAAGCCGGATGCCGAGATCCACCTCCGTGCGGCGCAGCGCGTAGCGATGGGCCGAAAGGTCGATGTTCAGGAGCGCACCCCCGTCGAGCTCCAGCAGCACCGGTTCGCCCTCGTCCGGCCGGAAGTCCAGTCGGGCGTCGAGCCGCAGCGGACTGTCCATGCCCAGTCGAAAATCGCTCAGACTCAGGTTGAGCGGCGCCAGGGTCATCCGTGCACCCTCTCGACGGTCGTCCAGGACGACGCTCAGATCGGTCAGGTTCAAACCCGCCACCCGAAAGTCCCGGAGTTCCCTGCGCGATGAACCACCATTGACGGATGCCCGGAAAATCGCTGCATCCGCGAACCCGGGGCCGTCCGCCAACGATTCAACGTTTGCCGCTCGGGCCTCCTGGGTTTCCTGGGCGGCCTCGAGCCGCAACACGAGATCATCCCAGTTGTTGCGTCCGTCCTCGAGTCGGGAGAGCTGCAGGCGGCCGCCGTCGACTTCGATACGCTGGACGTCCAGTTCACTTCGCAGCAGCGGCAACACCGCCACCGCAACCTCCACGACCCGGAGTTCGGCGAACGGCACCGCCTCGAAACCGGGCGCATTGCCCACGCGCACCGCTTCGAGCCGGAGCCCCAGCGAGGGGAACAGCGTGAGCTCGACCGGGCCCTGGAGCGTGAGTTCACGACCGGTCGTGTCCTCAAACCCAGCTTCGATCCGGGCCTTGTAGTCGTTCGGGTCGAAAGTGAGCACGAGGTATGCGCCCACGATCAGCACCAGTGCCACCAGGATTCCGAGCAGGCCCAGCAGACGCCACAGTATTTTCATGTCTGTTCTCCAGTGGCAGGCTCCGCGAACCAGCTTCCGCTGCGCCCCCCATGTTTCTCCAGCAGGCGAACGGCCTCGATGCGCATACCGCGATCGACGGCCTTGCACATGTCATAGATGGTCAGCAGCGCCACGCTGACCGCGGTCAGGGCTTCCATTTCGACCCCGGTCTGTCCGTGAACCTCGCAGGTAACGGCGGCCCGCACCCAGTCCGGCCCGGTCTCGAACTCCAGCGTGACCCGTGTCAGCCCGAGTGGATGACACAGCGGAATCAGGTCTCCGGTGCGTTTCGCCGCCATGATCCCGGCCACCCGCGCAACGCCGAGCACGTCACCCTTGCGATGATCCCCGGCACGGATACGCTCGGCGGTTTCGGGACGCATGTGAATCCGGCCTTCAGCCACGGCTACCCGGTGACCGACAGGCTTGGCGCCGACATCGACCATGTGTGCCTGCCCGCGGGCGTCGAAATGTGTGAGCTCGTTCATGCCGGTATAATGCGGTACCGCCCGGTCGATGTGTAGAGCCCTGCCGTGACGATCAACATTCAGTATTTTGCCCGCCTGCGTGACGATGTCGGTCGCGCAAGCGATGCAACCGCCAAGCCCGATACCGTGCACACGGCAGGCGATCTCTGGCGGCATCTGCATGACAGCCCGCCCCCCCCGCGCCTGATGGTCGCGATCAACCAGCGCCACGCCCGCCTCGATTCGCCCGTCGCCGACGGTGACGAGGTCGCGTTCTTCCCTCCCGTGACCGGAGGCTGAACCATGGCCGTGCGACTGTTCTCGGAACCCTTCGATCCCTGGGCGCTGGTGCGGGAGCGGGAGCGGGAATTGCCGCTGGAGAAGCTCGGCGCGATCAGCGTGTTTGTGGGGCGCATGCGCGATTTCAACGACGACCGTGCCGTGCAGGGCCTGTTCCTGGAACACTACCCTGGCATGACCAAGCGGGAACTCGAGCGGATCGTGATGGAAGCGGAAGCGCGCTGGCCGTTGGACGCCTGCGAGGTCGCGCATCGGGTGGGCGCCGTAAACCCTTCGGAGACGCTGGTGCTGGTGGCGGTCTGGTCGGCCCACCGCATCGCCGCGCGCGATGCCTGCGCCGAAATCCTGGAACGCGTGAAGCACGAAGCGCCGTTCTGGAAACGCGAACGGCTTGAGGACGGCAACGAACGCTGGGTCGAGACGAACACGCCCGGGTCCTGACCGGGGTCCGGGTTCAGCTGGAACCGAAATCCACGAAGTCCACGATCCGGTCGAGGCGCAGGAAACGGCGCTGCTGCAGCGTATCGCGCACCAGCAGATACTCGGCGTGGCGCCGGGTCCGAAGATCCTCGGGCCACACAACCTCGATGTGCGTGAGGCCGCGACCAAGCCAGCGCAGCCGCAGCTTGCGACGCTTCAGGATCGCGAGTTCCAGTTGCGAATAGCGCTCGCAACTCATCGGGGAGTACACGGGCGTGCCGGTCATTCCCCTTCCCGCCACACCGCGATTTCGGGATCTTCCCCGGAACACGAGTCCACGCGCCGGAACACGATCGGCGAACAGCACACGGTGCAGTCCTCGACCCATTCGCGGTCTCCACTCACCATGTCGATGCTGGTCTCGCCCGGCTCTCCGCACCACGGACACGGGTAACTGACGAATTCAATCGGCCGCGTCATCGTCTTCGAGAAACCTTTCCAGTAGATCGTTCAGGAAACGCAGGCCAAGGTCGGTGGCACACAGGACCCCGGGATCGGGCTCCAGCAGGCCCTGATCGATCGCACGTGCGGTTGTCCCGGCGAGGACGGAGATCGGCAGACCCGTGCGTTCGACGAACAGCGCCGCCGGGACTCCGCGCGTCAGACGCAGCGCATTGAGCATGAATTCGAACGGCAGGGCGGCCGGCGTGATCGGCGTCACCTGGACGCTGCAGGGGTCGCGCAGGTAGGCCTCGGGTTGCCGCGGCTGGAGCCGCCGTTCGACGGTCCCGCGTGCAACATCGGTGAGCTTGCCGTGGGCGCCCGCCCCCAGCCCAAGGTAATCGCCGAATTCCCAGTAGTTGCGGTTGTGCCGGCATTCCTGGCCCGTCCTCGCGTACGCCGAGATTTCATACCGAGTATAGTCCTCGTCCCGCAGAAGCAACTGGCCTTCCGTGAAAAGTGCGTCCACGGTGTCCTCCGAGGGCAGGACGGGTGGCCGAGCCGCGAACAGCGTGTTGGGCTCCAGCGTCAGCTGATACCAGGAGATGTGCTCGGGCCGAGCCGCGATGGCGGCCTGGAGGTCCGCCAGCCCCTGTTCCCGGGACTGGCCGGGCAGGCCGAACATGAGGTCCAGATTCAGGTTGTCGAAGCCGCCGGCGCGAGCCTCCTCGATCGCCCTGTAGGCGTCCTGGTCATCGTGGATGCGACCGATGCGACCCAGCAGTTCGCGATCGAAACTCTGGATGCCGAGCGACAGCCGGTTGATCCCGGCCTGGCGATACCCGCTGAACAGACCATGCTCCACCGTGCCCGGGTTGGCCTCCAGGGTCACCTCGAGATCCGGCCGCCAGGGCAGACGGGCGCGGATACCCGAAAGGAGCTCGTCGATGGCCTCGGGTGAAAACAGGCTGGGGGTGCCGCCGCCAATGAAGAGGCTCTCCAGGCGCCGCCCCCAGACCCG
>SLNI01000194.1 GCA_007133115.1 Thioalkalivibrio sp.
CGAATGTGAATGTCTCCACCGCCCGCCGGCGTGCCGTCATGGAGGGTGCGGCGTCGCGTTCGCAGGATCGGGATCGGTGTGGCCGCGTCAACCTGCAGCTTCTGCGCCACCTGTGAAGTGGTGAGGTCTCCGGCGCCCAGGGCGATCAGCATATCCTCGGAGCGGCGATATCCGAGTCGTGTGGCGAGGTCGTCGTGATCGACCTGACTGACGCCGAGGCGCTGACACTCCCGATCCAGCAGCGACCTGCCGTTGGCCAGGTGCTCGTCCTGGTTCTGCTGACGAAACCAGGTGCGCACCTTGTTGCGCGCGCGCGTGGTCTGCAGGTAGCCCATGCCTGGATTCAGCCAATCGCGGCTCGGACCGCCCTGGCGCGTGGTCAGGATCTCCACACGCTGGCCTGAGCGCAGCCGGTAGGTCAGGGGCACGATGCGGCCGTCGATCTTGGCACCGCGGCAGCGGTGTCCCACCTCGGTGTGCACGGTATAGGCAAAGTCCAGCGGCGTGGCGCCGGCGGGGAGGTCCAGCACCTCGCCGCGCGGGGTCAGCACGAACACGCGCTGGTGCAGCATCTCGCTCTGGAATTCCTCAAGCAGTGCCTGGTCGTCACCATCGGACTCCAGCAACTGGCGCAGGGAATTGATCGCGCGGACGAGGGCCTGGTCTTCCCGTCCGCCTTCCTTGTAGCGCCAGTGCGCCGCGACCCCAAGCTCCGCGAACTCGTCCATTTCACGGGTTCGGATCTGCACTTCGACCACCTTGCCCTCGGGTCCGATCACGGCCGTGTGCAGCGACTGGTAGCCATTGTCCTTGGGGTTGGCGATGTAGTCGTCGAACTCGCGCGGCAGATGCTGCCAGCGGTTGTGCACGATTCCCAACACGGTGTAGCAGGTGGAAATCGCATCGACGATCACGCGTGTGGCGCGCAGATCGGTGAGTTCTTCCAGTTCCAGGTGCTTCTTTTGCATCTTTTTCCAGATGCTGTAGATGTGCTTCGGGCGCCCGAAAACCCGCGCGACAACGTGCTCGGTCTTCAATGCGGTTTCGAGTTGTTGCGTGAAGTTCTGCACGTACTGCTCGCGCACCGTACGGTTGGCGTCCAGCTTGTTGGCGATCGCCCGGTACGCCTCGGGGTCGAGGATCCGCAGGGAGAGATCCTCCATCTCCCACTTCAGCGTGGCGATGCCGAGGCGGTTGGCCAGCGGCGCGATGACTTCCAGCGTTTCCTGAGCCAGGAGCCGCGCGTCCGGTTCGTTGCGTTTGGCCGCCAGGCGCAGGTTCTGCAGACGGAACGCGAACTTGATCAGCACCGCGCGGACGTCGTCGACCATGGCCAGCAGCATCCGACGCAGGCGCTCGGCCTGTTCGGGACGGCCGGTGGGTGCCTCGAAGCGCCGGCGGACCAGTTCGCTGACGTTATCGGTCAGGCGCGCGACCACCTCGCCGAACTGCTGCGCCATCTGTTCATGCGTCAGGCGTTTCGCGAATACCGCGGGGATCAGCAGCGTGGCGATCAGGGTCTGCCGGTCGACATTCAGCTGGCGCAGAATCTCGGCCACGTCCAGCGGATGGGTCTGCAGGCCGGACGCATCGACCGAATCCAGCGCGTAGGTGATGGCCGCGGACAGCTGGACATCCGGGGCATCCGACCCCGAAAAATGCCGGGTCAGCGCCTCGCGCTCCAGGGCCTGCAGCTTGCGGTCGGTCAGCAGTGAATGACGCATGCTTCCAGTATATCCGGGCCGAGTGCGAAAACCTCTCGCGACCGGTAGCGCGCGTTCCCTACTCGGGACCCCTCAGGACCCTTAGGGGCGCCTGGTCGAGCACCCGCCGGGTACCCAGCCAGCCGGCGAGACCGATCCCGAGCGTGCCCCCGACGACCCCGAAGACGAACGTCAGCGGATTGAACGCGTAGTCGAACGCAAACACCTGTGTGGCGAGCACCGCGCCGATCACGCTGGCAATGACGGCTGCCAGCAGTCCCGAAAGCAGCCCCAGGGTACCGAATTCCGCCAGCAGACCGTTGCGGATCTGCTGCCGGCGCGCGCCCAGGGTACGCAGCAGGGACGTTTCGCGGCGACGCACGTCACGCGTGGCCTGGACGGCGGCATACAGCACCGTCAGCCCGGCCAGCAACGTGAACAGGAACACGTACTCGACGGCCCGGGTCGCCTGTTCGATCACCTGCCGCACCTGTGCCAGGAGTGCCGCCACGTCGATCGCGGTAACCGCCGGGAATTCCCGCAACCAGCGGTTCTTCTCGCCTTCCTTCTCTGAAGGCAGGTGCATGGCGGTGATGTAGGTCCGCGGCTGTTGTTCGAGCAGCGCCTGTGGGCCGATGACGAAAAAATTCACTTTGAAACTGTCCCAGTCGACCTCGCGAACATTGGTGATCCGCC
The DNA here is from genome assembly GCA_007133115.1 of Thioalkalivibrio sp. Taxonomy (GTDB): domain Bacteria; phylum Pseudomonadota; class Gammaproteobacteria; order Ectothiorhodospirales; family Ectothiorhodospiraceae; genus Thioalkalivibrio. Next base: position 2,400 of record SLNI01000194.1, read on the forward strand.
CGCTCACCGGGCTGCCCGCGACGCGGAACGTCAGTTCGTCGCCCAGATTCAGGGAGAAGCGTTCCATGAGTCCGCTTTCGACCGACCATTCACCGTTTGCGCCGGGCTCGAACCAGCTGCCGGCGGTGATTCGGTTGTGCGAGGGCAGGGTATCGGCCTGGGAAAGATTGAATTCGCGCTCAAGCAACCGGCGCGCGCGGTCATCCTCGTAGTCTTCCGCCGAAACGGCTTGCCCGTTGATCTCGGTCAATCGCCCCCGGATCATGGGTTCCATGTCCGGGCGCGGCAGGCCCGATGCGGCGACCCGATCGGCAAAGGCCTCTTCCTGGCCGGGTTGGATGTTGATGAAAAAGGTGTTGGGTGCGTTCTCGGGGATGCTGCGTTCCCAGGCTTCGAGCAGGTCCACGCGCACGATGGCCAGCAACAGCAGCGCCAGGATGCCGATACTGAAGGCGACCATCTGGATGGCGCTCAGACCGCCGCGGCGCGACAGATTGGCGAGGCCGAAACGCATCGCCATGCCGCCACGGTCGCGCAACGGCCGCAGCAGCGTGATCAGGAGCCAGCCCAGAGCGCCGAGGACCAGCAAGGCAATCCCCGTGCCCAGCAGCACCCAGGCGGCGAGTGTGGGGTCGGCTGACTGCCAGTACAGCAGGGCGCCGAACGTTCCCACGGCGAGGGCCGCGGACAGCCAGACCGAGACCGGCGGCAGCCCCAGATCCCGGCGCAGGACGCGCAAGGGCGAGACCCGGCCGATGCGCAGCAGCGCAGGCAGCGCGAAGCCGGCCGCCGTGACGAGGCCCACGGCAAGTCCGGACAGCACCGGGCGCCATCCAGGAGCCGGCAACCCGGTGGCCAGCCAATCGCCGAGGATTGCACTCAGCAGGAACTGGGCGCCGAAACCGAGCGCCAGGCCCAGTGTGGAGGCAATCGCGGCGATCGTCAGCACGCGCAGAAAATACATTCGCAGCACACGATTCCGGCTGGCGCCCAGCGCCCGCATGATCGCGGCCGAGTCGGCACGCTGGTTGGCATAGTGATGCGCCGCCACCGCGATCGCCGCACCGGCCAGCAGCACCGCCATCAACGAGGCCAGCCCCAGGAACCGCCGGGCGCGGCTGATCGCCTCACGCAACTCGGGGTTGGCGTCATCGAGATCGAGCAGGCGCTGTCCCGGCTGGAGTTCCGTGGTCAGCCAGCTGCGAAAATCCTCAACCGCCTCCGGAAGTCCTGCCGCGAGGAACCGATAGCGGACGCGGCTGCCTGGCCCGATCAAGCCCGAAGGTTCGAGGTCGTCGAAATGGATCAGCAGGCGTGGGGCGATATCGAACAGGCTGCTGCCGCGATCCGGTTCCACCTGAATCTGGGCGTCCAGGGCCAGGGTCAGCCGACCCAGATCGATCGATCCTCCGGGACCCGTCGAGAGCGCCTCGAACAACGCGCCGTCGCCCCACGCACGACCCGGGAGCGGTCCCTGCCGGACCCGCTCGGGTTCGTCTTCCCCGGCCAGTTCCACCTGCCCGCGCAGCGGCCAACCCGCATCGACCGCGCGCACCGAAACGAGCAGGGAGTCGTCCTCAGGTGTGAACACGACGCTGGGCAATGCGGCGCTGCGGGTCACCGTGAGGCCCCGGGCCCGCGCCGCATCCATCCAGTGCTCCGGAAGCGGGGCATCGGATACCACGGCCAGGTCGCCGCCGAGCAGGGCCGAGGCCTGCTGGACCATGCCGCGATCGACGCGGTCCGTGAAGAACCCGACCGCCGCGATGGCGGCGACGGCGATGACCAGAGCCGTGGCCAGCACCCGCAATTCGGGACTGCGCCATTCGCGGAGTGTGTCGCGCAGAAAGTGCAGTCGATCGGGACGCCATCGACTCATGCCAGGACTCCATCGTGAATATGCACGATGCGATCGCAGCGCTCCGCCAGGGCAGGGTCATGGGTGACCAGGACCAGGGCGGCCCGGCGGTCCTGTTGTGCATCCGTCGCTTTGCCCGCCAGCCCGAACAGCAGCTCGATGATCCGCGCGCCGGTTTCGGCATCCAGGTTCCCGGTGGGCTCGTCGGCGAAGAGCACCGCAGGTTCGTCCACGATGGCACGTGCGATCGCCACGCGCTGCTGTTCGCCCCCCGAGAGCTGGTGCGGGTAGTGCCGGGCTCGGGCCGCCAGGCCGACTCGGTTTAGGGCATCGCGGGCGCGGGCGGTGAGCTCGGCTCCGGAACTGGCATCATGTGCGGGGTTGAGTTCGAGGGGCAGCAGCACGTTCTCGAGTGCGGTCAGAGCGGGTAGAAGCTGGAACGACTGGAAGACGAATCCCACGCGTCCGGAACGCAGCGCGGCACGTCCGTCTTCATCGAGTTCCGCGATATTTTTCCCCAGCAGGCGAACTTCTCCCGCACTGGGGGCGTCCAGACCTGCAAGAAGGCCGAGCAGTGTGGACTTTCCGGAGCCGGAAGCGCCGAGAATGGCGACAGTCTCACCGGTACCGACCTCGAGGTCGATGCCGCGCAGGATCTCAAGGGGTCCACTCGGGCCGACGATATTCTTTTCCAGGCCTCGGGCCTGCAGGACGGAGGAAGGGGCTGCATCCATGTTTCGTTTCCTGATTACGGTAGGGCTGGCGTTGCTATGGAGTGTTTCGGCCGCCAGTAATTCCCACGAGTTGCATCGTATGCTGGTTTTCGGCGATTCACTGAGCGCGGCCCACGGGATCGATGGGGGTTCGGGTTGGGTGAGCCTGCTGGAGCGGCGGATCAGTGACCGGGAACCCCCATGGGAGGTTCACAATGCCTCCGTGGGGGGTGAGACGACAGCCGGCGGACGCACGCGCCTGCCGGAGCTCCTGGAACAGCTGCAGCCCGACCTGGTGATTGTGGAGCTGGGCGGGAATGATGGTCTTCGGGGGCTTTCGCTGCGTGCCATGCGCGAAAACCTCGGGGCAATGCTTCAGGCCATCGAGACGGCTGGGGCTTCGGCGCTGCTCGTCGGGATCGAAATACCGCCCAATTACGGGCCGGTCTACACCGAGCGTTTCCGCGCCGTTTTCCACGATCTCGCGGCGCATCACGACGTGGCGCTGCTGCCGTTTCTGCTGGAGGGGGTGGCACTGGACCCGGGGATGATGCTGGACGATGGCATCCACCCTTCCGCCGCGGCGCAGCCGCGGATTCTCGAAAACGTCTGGGCTGTTCTCGAGCCCCTGCTGTCCGACCGCGAGCCGCGAGCGGCACAGACCACGGCCCACTAGGTTCAGATTTCGTTTGATCCGTCGCCCCCACGAATCAGCTGTCGCAGGTCGTGCAGCACGGGCGCGGGCAGCAGACTGCGCAGGACCGGGTGGGCATCGGCTTCGGTCTCGCTGATCACGGGAAGGGTCAGCACTCTCGGCTGGCGGGACACCGGATCCCCGTACTGGGTGGCGCGAATTTCCGGCGGCGAGGTGGTGTCCAGGAGCGCCACTCGAGGCCCCTCTGCCAGCACATCGATCAGTTCGAGCATCCGCCCCGCGACGCGTCCCTGAATACCGATCAAAGGACTCAGCAGGCGCACGGCGTCTCGATTCAGCGTTGGCGGTTTCACCGATGCCATCCCGCAATGCCCATGGCATTCCCGAGTGGCATCGGGACGAAGGGGTGATGCGAGGGTTTCTGGCCGTCCATGTGTGCGTGACCGGTGAATTTGAGTGGATATTTTGAACCCGCGACCGTGTTTTTCAGGATTCCCTCACAGCGGTAAGCGTAATCAGCGGAGGCCCCGTGTTCCAGATCGCTGCCGCAGTCGCGTTATACTTTCGACCGAGTCCCCGTAGCTCAGCTGGATAGAGTGGCCCCCTCCTAAGGGGCAGGTCACAGGTTCGAATCCTGTCGGGGACGCCAAATGACGGGACCATCTGATGGCTCCGCTTGGGGAGAACGGGATGCACACGGGTTGGATTGGGTCCGCCGTTCTGTTTTTCGTGCTGTGGGGGCTGCCCGGGTTGATCTGCGGCCCGTGGGCTGAGGGTACCCTGTATCGCTGGACGGATGCGGACGGTCGCACCCTGTTCTCCGATCAGCCGCCTGCAGGGCAGCCCTACACGGCGGTGCCCCGAGTGCCGGATCCGTCTCCCGTAGCGGCGGCCGAAGCTCGGGAACGGGCCGAGGCGGTCCAACGCATGGCGGATGATCTGGCGCGGGAACGCAGGCTCCGCGAAGAGCGCGCCGCGGCAGCCAGGCCGCCGCCCCCGCAACCGGAACCCGCGCCTGCAGAGACCCGGGTCGAGATCCGTCATTATCCCTGGTATCCCTCGCGTCCCCACCGGCCGATACGTCCCTGGCCTCACGTGTATCCGCCGTGGCACCCGCCGCGTCCTCCGCACGGACACCCCGGTCATCGACCGCCCGAGGATGTTTCGCCCCGGCCGCCGGTATGGACACCACCACGCCGGGCGCCGGAGTTCCAGTGGCCGCGACCGCGGGCTCCGGAATTCCAGAACTGACCCTCCTGGCGCGAGGAGCCTCTTCAGGAAATCCAAAACATGAGCCACGGAAGAACACGGACTTCACGGAAAACGAACAGAATCCAGGCTCTTTTCCGTGTCTTTCCGTGTTCTTCCGTGGCTGATTTTCATGTTCATCAGCGTCGCGGCCGGGTTCCGCGCCGCGCTTCCGCCTGCAACGGATCGTCGGGCCAGTAATGCTTCGGATAGCGCCCCTTCAGATCCTTTTTCACCTCCGGATAGGTCCTGTCCCAGAACCCGGCGAGATCCCTGGTGATCTGCATGGGGCGCCGGGCGGGCGAGAGCAGGTGCAGCGTCAGGGGTACCTTGCCGTCTCCGATACGGGGCGTATCGGACCAGCCGAACACTTCCTGGATCCGGACCGGGAGCACCGGATGTTCGGGATCGCTGTAGTCGATCGCGATTCTTGAACCGCTTGGGACCCCGATATGGCTGGGCGCCAGTTCATCCAGACGCTTGCGCTGTGACCATTCCAGCGGCTGTGTCAGGACCGCAGACATGTCGAGTCGCTGCAGATGGCTGAGCCGGCTCATGCCCCCGAGCCAGGGACCGAGCCATTCATCGAGGTCCTCGAGCAGCGCGGAATCGCTGGGGTCCGGCCACGCGGGGCCTTCCAGTGCGCGGACAAAGGCCATGCGTGCCCTCAGCCTTCGACTTTCCGGCGACCATGGCAGGCTCGCGATACCGTGCCTGCGGATGGCGTCGAGGAGCAATTGGCCGATCTTGGCACGAGGCGGCTCCCGGAGCGGCTGGCTCTCCAGGACGAGGGCCCCGAGGCGCTGTTCGCGACAGGCCAGAACCGCGCCTGAATCCGGGTCCCATTCGACCCGGTCCTCGTGCCGGACGAGGTCCGAAAAATCGCGCGCGAGCGTGGTCCGATCGAGCGGCGCGGCTAGGTGAATCATGGCCTCCCGATGACCTGCATCGAGAACGGCCGCCACGATGCAGGGGGCTTCGGCGAGATCGTCCTCGCGCGGGAAGAATGCTCCACGGCCGTTGGCCAGCAGAAAACGAGGCTCAGGCCCGGGCCGCCGCAGTGCGATGCGATCCGGATAGGCGAGAGCCAGCAGGCGGCCGGCCGATTCCGGATCTACATTGCTTTGCGCGAACGTCCGGGTGCCGAGTTGCTGCGACCAGCG
>SLNI01000053.1 GCA_007133115.1 Thioalkalivibrio sp.
GGCCGGGCGCAAGGACATCCACTACGAAATCCAGGGGCTCGAGGGGCTTTCCGTCCAGGGTGCACGTTCAAAACTTCTCCAGGTCTTCATCAACCTGCTGACCAACGCCGAACAGGCCTCACCCGCCGATGCGCGGATCATGATTCACGGACGCAGAACCGGGGCCCGCGTGCAGATCGACGTGCTGGATCAGGGTCCGGGCATCGACGGCACGCTGCTCGATCGTCTGTTCGAACCGTTTTTCACCACCAAGCCGGCGGGACAGGGAACCGGTCTGGGTCTACCCGTCGCCTACAGCATCGTGCAGGACCATGGTGGTAGCCTAATGGCGGCAAACGCCCCAGAGGGCGGCGCCCTGTTCATCCTGACCCTTCCGCTCGGCAAGCACACATGACCCGAATACTCCTGGTCGATGACGAGGCCGCGATCCGCCGCGGCGTTCGGCGATTCCTGGAACACCACGGCCTGGAGGTGGCACTGGCCGACGACCTTGCCAGTGCCCGCAAGCTCGCTGACACGCAGGTGTTCGACCTGCTCCTCGCGGACCTTCGCCTGCCGGACGGCGAGGGCACCACGCTGATCGCCGAGTTCCCGCAACTGCCGACGGTCATCATGACCAGCTATGCCTCTGTGCCCTCGGCAGTGGAAGCCATGAAGTCGGGCGCCATCGATTACATTGCCAAACCCTTCGACCACGACGGGCTGCTGCTGACCATTCGGGCCGCCCTGCGCAGCAACTCGGCCCGGAGCCAGCCGGCATCGGACCCGGACCGGCCAAAACAGGACTGCGGCCTGATCGGTGACAGTCCGCTCATGGAGACCCTGCGCCAGCAGATACAGCGCGTGGCCACGACCCATTCCACGGTTCTGATTCGCGGCGAGTCCGGCACCGGCAAGGAAGTCGCCGCACGTGCGATTCACGACCTCAGCCCGCGCGCCGGCGGTCCGTTCATCCCCATCAATTGCGCGTCGATCCCCGAGGGCCTGGTCGAAGCGGAGCTCTTCGGGCACGCCCAGGGTGCGTATACCGGCGCGGTCAAGGCGCGCGCCGGACTGGTGGAAGCCGCCAACGGGGGCGTGCTGTTCCTCGATGAAATCGGCGAGCTGGCGCCGGCGGCCCAGGCTCGGCTGCTGCGGGTGCTGCAGGAAGGCGAGATCCGACCGGTAGGGGCCACCCAGGCCCGACGCGTCGACATCCGGCTCCTCGCTGCAACCCACCGGGATCTCGAAGCCATGATCGCGACCCAGGAGTTCCGGGCGGACCTGTACTACCGCCTTCGCGTCCTCGAGATCCGCATTCCGCCACTGCGCGAACGGATGCAGGATCTCGAGCCCCTGGCGGCACACTTCCTGCGGGAACTGGAAAACGATCTCGGCCAGAAAGATCTGAACCTGCCTCGGGAAACCCTGGAGAACATGCAACTGTACGACTGGCCCGGCAATGTGCGCGAATTGAAGAATGCGCTGGAACGGGCCGCCGTACTTTCCGAGCACCACCGGATCGAATGGGAACACCTCGGCCTTGGTCCCTTGGGAAAAGACGATGGATCGGAGGGCGAAAGCCTGCGGGATTACTTCCGGCGTTTCGTACTCGAAAATCAGGCCCGCATGAACGAAACCGAGTTGGCCCGCGCCCTGGGCATCAGCCGCAAAACCCTCTGGGAGCGGCGCCAGCGGGAGAATCTGCCGCGGCCCTGAGCTTCCAGCACGGTCTGTCGGCACCGGGTGTTACGCCCTGTAACACCCGGTGTTACAGGGCGTAACACACACGCCCCCACACATACTCCCTGATTGTTCTATCCAATTGATTTCATTTTTAATCGGCTCTTGGCGCAACTTTTGCTGTACAGATTCCATCGTCCAACGCAGTCCTGGTGCCCATGTCCGACGCGCTCGACTCAACCCGGGAATTTCTCAGCGCCCATGCGCCGTTCGACCAGTTCGAACCGGATGCGCTCGAGTTCCTGTTGCCGCGACTCGAGACACGCTTCTACGCGAGCGGGGAACGCATCACCGACCCCGATGCAGGTCCCGCTCAGCGCTTCTACATCATCCGGCAGGGCCGGATTCGGGGCGAGACGCCGAGCGAGGACGAACAGGTCTCCGGAAAGGCCTGGGAATTGGTGCCGGGAGAATCCTTCCCGATCGGTGCCCTGCTCGGTCGCCGCGCGGTGCTTACCGTTCACCGTGCGCTCGAGGATACGATCTGCCTGGAGTTGACGGTCGAGGATTTCGATCGTCTGCGCTCGCGATCCCAGGTTTTCAACGACTTCTGTGCCCGCAGGCTGATCAGTCTTCTGGACCGGGTACACCAGGGGCTGCTGAACCGCAATCTCGGCGAAGGCGGTGGCAGCGGGCAACTCAATACACCGCTGGGGGCACGCATCGGTCGTGAGCCCGTGACCTGCGACCCGAAAACTCCGCTGCGCGATGCCCTCACGGCGATGCGCGACCAGCGCGTCGGGTCGATCGTCGCAGTCGATGCCGACCGGAGCCCGGTCGGTATATTCACGATGACCGACCTGCTGTCCCGAGTGGCCCTGAACGAAGTTCCGCTGGACACGCCGTTGCAGCAGGTGATGACCGCAAATCCCATCGCCCTGCCGGAATCCGCGCTGGGTTTCGAAGGCATCGAAATCATGGCCGAACACGGGATGAAGCACATCTGCGTGGTCGCCGACGGAAAGCTCGTGGGCGTGTTGGGCGAGCGGGATCTGCTCACCTCCAACCCGCTGACCCTCGACCGTCTGGTGCGGGGCGTGCTTCGGGCCGGCAGCGTGGCCACGATTGCGGGACACCTGCGAGAGATGCCGCGCCTGATCGGGGCCGTGATCAGCCAGGGCGCCGAGGCGGATCAGATTCTTCGCCTGATCACCCGCATCAACGACCACGCGACACGCCGTGTACTGGCATTGATCCGCAAGGACTACGACCTCGACGGGATCGACTTCACCTGGCTGGCCTTCGGCTCCCAGGCGCGCGAGGAACAGGCGCTGCGCACCGACCAGGACAACGGCATCCTCTTCGAATGCACTCCGGGCGACGAGGATCACGTGCGCGAACGGCTCCTGCCCTTCGCACAGGCCGTCAATACGGCGCTGGACGAATGTGGTTTTGACTTGTGTCCGGGCAACATCATGGCCGGCAACCCCGAGTGCTGCCTCAGTGGTCAGGAATGGGAGCGGCGGTTCAGCCGCTGGATCGACCAGGGCACGCCCGAACACCTGCTCAAGAGCTCGATCTTCTTCGATCTGCGCGGTATCGAAGGCGACCTGAGCAGGGTGGAATCCCTGCGCTCCAAGCTGCTGCACAAGACCGCGTTCAACAGCCGTTTCCGCCGCCAGCTGGCGGCCAACCAGATGAGCATCCGACCGCCGCTCGGCCTGTTCGGTGAGATTCGCAGTGGCGCGGACGGCATCAACATCAAGCTGCAGGGAATCACACCCTTCGTGGACGGCGCCCGGGTGATGTCGCTGGCCGGCGAATTGCCCGCGACGCGCACCCACGAACGGCTGGACCAGGCGGTCGCAGCCGAGATTCTGCGCGAACCCGACGCACACGACTACCATGCCGCGCTGCGCTACCTGCAGATGCTGCGCCTGCGCAGTCAGCAGCAGGCCCTGGGCGCAGAGCGCGAAGATAGCAACCGGATCCGACCGGAGGAACTGGGCACACTGGAAAGCCGGGTGCTCAAGGAAGCCTTCCGGCAGGCCCGCAAGCTGCAGGGGCAGCTCGCGGTTCAGTACCAGCTCTGACCCCGAGTCGGAGGAGACTCTTCAACCCACCCAAAAGGAGAAATGCAAATGACTCAACAGGAGAGCAGAACCGCCTACTGGCGAGCCAACCTGCGACTGCTGACCATATTGCTGAGCATATGGTTCATCGTGTCCTTCGGCTTCGGCATCCTGCTGTCGCAGCCCCTGAACAACTTCAGTTTCGGCGGCTATCCGCTGGGCTTCTGGTTTGCCCAGCAGGGTTCGATGTACACGTTCATCGCCCTGATCTTCATCTACGCCTGGCGCATGAATGTGCTGGACCGCAAGTTCGACGTTCACGAGGACTGAGCCACCATGGATCTCAAAACCTTAAGTCTTCTGGTCGTTGGTGCAACCTTCGTTCTCTATATCGCGATCGCAATATGGGCGAAGGCCAACAGCACCAGCGAATTCTACGTGGCCGGCAAAGGCATTCCGCCGGTTCTCAACGGCATGGCTACGGCGGCGGACTGGATGTCCGCGGCAAGCTTCATCTCGATGGCGGGCCTGATCGCCTTCCTCGGCTTCACCGGCGGCGCCTACCTGATGGGCTGGACCGGAGGCTACGTGCTGATGGCGCTGCTGCTCGCCCCGTATCTGCGCAAGTTCGGGAAGTTCACGGTGCCCGAGTTCATCGGTGACCGGTTCTACTCGAACACCGCGCGTATCGTGGCGGTCATCAGCCTGCTGGTCATTTCCATCACCTACGTTATCGGCCAGATGCGTGGGGTCGGTATCGCCTTCTCGAACATCCTTGAAGTGAAACTCGAGATCGGCCTGCTGACCGGCATGGCGGTGGTATTCATCTACGCGGTGTTCGGCGGTATGAAAGGCATCACGTATACCCAGATCGCCCAGTACGTGATCATGATCTTCGCCTACACGGTGCCGGCGGTCTTCATCACCATCCAGCTGACCGGTGTCGCGTTGCCCCAGATCGGCCTGGGCTCCACGCTGGCCGGGACCGATACCTACCTGCTGAATGCGCTGGACCAGACCCTGATGGACCTGGGTTTCGCCGCGTACACGTCGATTACCGGCATGACCATGCTGAACATGTTCCTGCTGACTTTGGCGCTGATGATCGGCACCGCCGGTCTGCCGCACGTGATCATCCGCTTCTTCACCGTGCCGAGGGTACGGGATGCACGGAAGTCCGCCGGCTGGGCGCTGGTGTTCATCGGCATCCTCTACACCACCGCTCCCGCCGTGGGCGCGATGGCCATGTACAACTTCATCAACACCGTACAGCCCGGCGAGATCGGCTCCCCGCAGGGCAACGTGGTCATCGACGAGCGTCCGGACTGGATGCTGCGTTGGGAACGGACGGGCCTGCTGCAGTTCGAGGACAAGAACAACGACGGCCGCCTGCAGTACTACAACGACCGCAATCCCGAGTTCGCCGCAATGGCGCGCGAGGAGTTCGGCTGGGAAGGCAACGAGTTCACCCGGGTCGACCGCGACATCATGGTGTTGGCCAATCCGCAGATCGCCGGACTGCCGAATTGGGTGATCGCGCTGGTCGCGGCGGGGGGTATCGCTGCGGCGCTCTCGACGGCGGCGGGTCTGTTGCTGGCCATCGCATCGGCGATCTCGCATGACCTGTTGAAGGGAATCTTCGCGCCGAGAATTTCCGAGAAGAAGGAACTGCTGGCGGGACGCATATCGATGGGCGGTGCGATTCTGCTGGCAGGGTATCTGGGTCTCAATCCACCGGGCTTTGCGGCCGAGGTGGTGGCGTTGGCCTTCGGGCTTGCGGCCGCGAGCCTGTTCCCGACGCTGATGATGGGCATCTTCATGAAGGGCATGAACCGCGAAGGCGCGATTGCCGGCATGCTGGTCGGCCTGGGAAGCACCCTGCTCTATATCTTCCTGTTCAAGGGCTGGTTCTTCTTACCTGGCACCAACATGTTCCCGGATAACGCCCAGTACTGGCTGTTCGGCATCAACCCGACGGGCTTCGGCGTCATCGGTGCGATCCTGAACTTCATCGTGGCCTACCTGGTGATGAAGGTCACCAAGGCCCCGCCGGAGCACATCCAGCATCTGGTCGAAGAAGTCCGTGTGCCGCGTGTGAGCACCAACCCGTAACCTCACCCGCCTTCAGGCCCGCCGCAAGGCGGGCCTGATTCTTTTCAGGTCGAACAACCCGTGGGTCATGCGGAGCGTTCGGTTGGCCGTTTCCTCTCCGGCTGCACCGAACGCTCCGCATGACCCACGGCTATTGCAGTGCAGCGTTGCACTCACGGTTCCATCTGGAGTAATCAGTCAGCTATGGACGCCGAACTGCAGGAAATTCGTGACTTTCTCGCGGCAAGCGTCGAGTTCGCCGTGCTTCCGGAAGCCGCACTCGATCGCCTGCCCAAACGGATCATCGTACGGTACCTTCGCCGCGGCAGCGCTTTCCCCCCCGACAACACCCAAGCCTCCGATCTCTGGCTGGTGCGTACGGGTGCCGTGGATCTGCGCAATACCCGAGAGGAGCTGCTCGACAAGCTCGGCGAGGGAGACGTCTACGCGGTTCCCGACGCTGAAAACGGCTCCGGTCATGTGCACGGCCAGGTCATCGAGGATGCCCTGTTCTACCTGCTGCCAGCATCCGAAGCCCGCGAGCTTCGTCATCAACACCCCGACTTCGCCGACCGCTTCGACCGCGTTCGACGCCGTCCTCTGCAGCAGGCCCTGGAAGCCTTTCAGGGCGGCGCGCACGGCGACAGCGTACTCACGGTATCGGTCGGCGAGCTGGTTACGCGCGCGCCCGAGAGCATCACGCCCGATGCCAGTATTCAGAACGCCGCGCAGCACATGAGCCAGCAGGAAGTGTCCGCGCTGCTGGTGATGTCCGGGGGTGAACTGGTCGGGATCGTGACCGACCACGATCTGCGCAAGCGCTGCCTCGCCACCGGTCTTTCACGCAGTGAGCCCGTGGGCAGCATCATGAGCAGCCGATTGCAGACGGTGACACCGGAAACACCCGCATTCGAAGCCCTGCTGCTGATGTCGCGCCTCGACATCCATCATCTACCGGTCCTGGCTGGAAGCCGTCCCGTCGGCCTCATCTCCACCACCGACCTCATCCGTCACCAGGGGACCAATGCGGTATACCTGGTCCGGGACATCCGTCGCTGTGAGTCCGTACCGGCCTTGAGCCGGGTTACCGAGTCGCTTCCGGAACTGCAGATTCACCTGGTTCAGTCCGGCGCAACGGCCTTTCACCTCGGACAGGCCGTGACGGCCGTCGTGGACGCAATGACCCGGCGACTCCTGAAGATCGGCTTCGCTGAACTCGGGGACCCGCCGGTTCCCTATGCCTGGCTTGCCTGTGGCTCCCAGGGACGTCGCGAGCAGACCATTCACACCGACCAGGACAACGCCCTGATCTATGCCGATGCCGCAGGGGATGGGGTCGACGAATACTTCGCCCGGCTCGCGCAGTTCGTGACCGATGGCCTCGATCGTTGCGGGATTGTGCATTGCCCGGGTGACGTCAGCGCCCACGCTCCGGCCTGGCGACGCAGCGTCAGCGGCTGGCGCGAGGAGATCACTCGGGTCATTCACGACCCGGACCGCAAGGCCTGCATGCTGGCCGCGCATTATTTCGACCTGCGCGTGGTCTATGGGGAGTCCGAGCTCTTCGACCCCCTGCGGCTGGAAGCCCTGCGTTACGCCCGAACACGTCCACCGTTCCTCGCGCAGATGGCGGAAAACGCGTTGAGCATCGAACCGCCGCTGGGCTTCTTCCGGCAGCTGGTTCTCAGCCAGAATGGCGACCAGGCCGACACCCTCGACGTCAAGCGGCAGGGCCTCCTGCCCATCGCCGGGCTCGCCCGCGTCTACGCACTGCAGACGGCCAGCTCCAGCCTGCACACGCTGGACCGTCTGCGGGAGGCGGTGCGCGTCGGGATCGTGACGCGGGACGATGGCGCCAACCTGTGCGGCGCCTACGAGCATCTCGCGACGCTGCGCGCGCGGCACCAGGTCGACCAGATCAAGGCCGGAGCCAAGCCGGACAACTTCATCCC
>SLNI01000174.1 GCA_007133115.1 Thioalkalivibrio sp.
GCAGAAGCTCCAGACCCGCACGCCGCGCCTGCGGTTTGGTCGGCGAGGGGTGGAACGCGCCGAAGGCGACGTAATCGGCTCCGGCAGCCACTGCGCGACGGGCCCGGTCGAGGTCGTTGTAACAGGAGGCGCCGATCAGGCATTCGGGGCCCAGCCGGTCGCGTGCCTCGGCGATGCCGGTGTCGTCCTCGCCGAGGTGCACGCCGTCGGCGGCCAGCGTCGCACAGAGTCCGATGTTGTCGTTGACGATGAACAGGGCCCCGGCCTCGCGGCATCGCTCAAGGATGCCCCGGGCATCCTGCAGACGGTCCGCGTCGGTGCCGGATTTGTCGCGATACTGGACGATCCGCGCGCCACCACGCAGCGCCGCGGCGACCCGCTCCGCGCGGCCGGCGGGCGCATCCGGCGTGACGAAATACAGGCCGCGCAGGCGCGGATTCATTCCTGGGGACACAGCCGGTTGGGGACGTGCTGCCCCTTGCCGGGGGCATAGCCGGACGCGATGACCCGGGTCATGAACCCCTGGGCCTCGATGATCGCGGGCTCGAGGTCTCTTCCCTTGGCCAGGAACGCCGCGATGGCGGCCGCGAGCGTGCAACCGGAGCCGTGGAAGCTGAACGCGAGCCGGGGCAGTTCGAAGCGCCGGGTATGGCCGTCCTCGCGGTAGAGAAAGTTCACGATGGGCGGTAGCGGCTGCATCCGGCTCTCGGCCTCGGTCAATGCATGTCCGCCGGTGATCAGCACGTTGCGCGCGCCCAGCTCGCGCAAGGTCCTTCCCCATCGCTCGGGATCGTCGTGGCGGCTCAGGTGCGCCGCCTCGGGTGTGTTCGGTGTGATCACCGTGGCTAACGGCAATAACCGCTCACGTGTGAGGTCGACCACCGCCGTGGTGGCCAACTCGCCGCCGCCGCCGGCGATCATCACCGGGTCCAGCACCACCGGGATGTGGGGATGTGCCGCGAGAATATCCGCCACGGCTGCCACGTTCTCCGCGGAGCCCAGCATGCCGATCTTGATCGCTGCCACGGGAAGATCGGCGAGGGTCACTTCGATCTGCTGCGCGATGCGTCGCGCGGGCAGCACGTCGAAGTCGATCACGTCGCGGGTGTCCTGAACCGTGATCGCGGTGACCGCGGTTGCACCATGCACCCCGAGACGGGTGAAGGTGGTCAGGTCGGCCTGGAGACCGGCGCCACCCCCGGGATCGGAACCGGCGATGGTCAGGGCGATGCTCGGACGGTACATCACGTCGTTCTCCTTCTCGGTGTGCACGATCGCATGGTCCGCACCCGACGGCCCGAACTAGAGCGTGTCGGGTGCCGCCTGCAGATCGGACTCGATGCGTGACCGCAACGAGATGTGTGGCCATCCGCGTTCCCGGGCGTATGCGGTCAGGGCGGGGTCGGCATCCACCGCAACCGGTTTGCCCACGGCCTCGAGCAGGGGGATGTCGTTGCGCGAGTCGCTGTAGAAGCAAGCGTTCGCCATCACCTCGCCTGGCTGTCCCCGGGCACGCAGCCATTCCTGCAGCCGGACGATCTTGCCCCCCTGGAAGCACGGGGTGCCGGACAGTTCACCGGTATAGCGGCCGTCCCGGAACTCGGGTTCGGTGGCGAGCAGCTCGTGCACGCCCAGCATCTCTGCGATGGGTCGGGTCACGAAACTGTTGGTGGCCGTGATGATCAGCAATGTATCCCCGGACCGTCGATGGTGTTCCAGAAGCTCGGCCGCACCGGGAGCGATCATGGGTCGGATCTTTTCCCGCAAGAATTCCTCGCGCCAACGTTCCAGGGTGTTGAGGGGATTCCGGGCCAGGGGCTGGAATACGAAGCGGCAGAACTCGCGGATGTCCAGGGTTCCATCCAGGTACTGGGCGTAGAATGCGTCATTGGCACGGGTGTAGGTCGCCGCGTCCACGGCCCCGATGTCGGCAAGAAAGCTCCCCCAAGCGTGGTCGCTGTCCCCCGCCAGCAGGGTATTGTCGAGATCGAAGAGGGCGAGACGCATGGTTTGGTTGACGATGTCTGGGTGGCTTGTTCAAAGCCGGAATTGTACGTGCATGCGCCGTTCCCCGCGACCGAATGGCTGCGCCCGGTGTTCGCCTGTGGTTGCTTTGCCGAGTACCCCGGCGCTGTGGAACAATGCTCGACATGAAGATTTTCCCGGTTTGCACAAGTGATTGATTGTGATGGCTTCAGATCCAACGTAGGCATCATCCTGTGCAATAGTGATCGGCAGCTGTTCTGGGGCAAGCGGATTGGGCAGGACGCCTGGCAGTTTCCCCAGGGCGGCATCCGTCAGGATGAAACGCCCGAGCAGGCGCTGTTTCGTGAGCTGCACGAGGAAACCGGCTTGCTTCCGGACCACGTCCGCGTGCTCGGAGTGACCCGCCACTGGCTTCGCTACCGGCTGCCACCGCGTATGGTGAGACGACAGAACCAGCCCGTCTGCGTCGGGCAGAAGCAACGCTGGTTCCTGTTGCAGATGGTGGGTTCCGACGCGGACTTTCAGCTCGATGCCGTGCCGCCGCAGGAATTCGAGGCCTGGCGCTGGATCGACTACTGGCGTCCGGTGCATGAGGTCGTGTACTTCAAGCGCAACGTCTACCGGCGCGCCCTGTGCGAACTGGTGCCACTGATGTTTCCGGAATTGGCGCAGGACCGGAGAATCGTGAATCCCGCTGCCTGCAAGGCAGGCCAGTGAACGCGGCTGCCACGCCTTCGATGCTGGGTGTCCTGCGCCGCGTGGTGCAGGAGGTCAACGGCGCCGCGGATTTCTACGAGGCCCTCCAGATCATCGTCACCCGCGTGAAGGGTGCCCTTGAGATCGATGTCTGCTCGATCTACCTGAAGTCTCCGCGCTCGGGCCGGCTGGTGCTGATGGCCTCGGAAGGCCTCCACGCCGAATCGGTGGGACGGGTGGAGATGGACCTTTCGGAGGGGCTCGTGGGGTTGGTGGCAGCCCGTGCCGAGCCGATCAACCTCGAGAACGCTCCCGATCATCCGCGCTATCGGTATTTCCCGGAGACGGGCGAAGAACGCTTTCTATCCTTCCTTGGGGTTCCGATCATCCAGCAGCGCAAGCTGCTCGGAGTCCTGGTGGTGCAGCACCATGAGGCGCTCCGATTCGACGACGAGCACGTCTCGTTCCTGGTGACGCTCGCCGCGCAGTTGGCCGGTGCAATCGCGCAGGCCGAGTTCACCGACGAGATCTCCAGTGAGACACCAGAGGTCAGCCACGTCAACGTGGAGGTCGCGGGGATTGCCGGTGCTCCGGGCGTGGCGATCGGCCGCGCGGTGGTGGCCTTCCGCCTCGCGGATCTCGATTCGATTCCGGACCGCGAAGCCCGGGACGTGGACCAGGAACTGGAGCGTCTGGCCGCTGCGGTTGCGGCGACCCGTCAGGAAATCGAGGCGCTGAAGCGCCGGACCGAAAACATTCTCCCGCCCGAGGAGGCCCTGCTCTTCGATGCCTACCTGATGCTGCTCGGCTCGGACTCCCTGGTGCAGCGCAGTGAAGCCCGTATCCGCGCCGGACAGTGGGCACCCTCGGCCCTGCGGGATACCGTGCGCGAAAGCGTCCGGGTGTTCGAGGACATGGAAGACGCTTACCTGAGCGAACGTGCCGCTGACGTGCGCGATCTCGGCCGACGGGTGCTTTCGCATCTGCTCCCCGTGGAGGTCAGTGGCGAGGAATTTCCCGATGGCGGCATCCTGGTGGGTGAGGATCTGACCGCCTCGCACCTGACGGAGGTTCCGATCGAGCGCCTCGGGGCGATCGTCTCGGCCAAGGGCACCGGTTCCTCGCACATTGCGATTCTTGCGCGGGCGCTGAACATTCCCGCGGTGATGGGCGTATCCGATCTCCCGGTCAGCCGGATGGAAGACCGCGAAGTCCTCGTCGACGGCTACCGCGGTCGCTTGTACGTGAACCCGAACCCCGAGCTTCGGGCCGAGTTCCTTCGCCTGGTCCGGCAGGAACGCGAGCTGGAAGAGGACCTGCGCCTGCAGGCGCGGGAACCTGCCGCGACGCGGGACGGGCGGCCGGTCCCGGTGCTCGCGAACAGCGGCCTGCTTGCGGACATCAGACCATCGCTCAATTCGGGTGCGGAGGGGGTCGGGCTGTACCGCACCGAGGTCCCGTTCATGATCCGCGACCGCTTCCCGGGAGAGGAGGAGCAGGTCGAGATCTACCGGCAGATTCTCGCGTCCTTCGATCCGATGCCGGTGACGCTGCGCACGCTGGACGTGGGGGGTGACAAGGCCCTGTCGTACTTCCCGGTCAAGGAGGACAACCCGTTTCTGGGCTGGCGTGGCATCCGGCTGACCCTCGATCATCCCGAAATCTTTCTGCCCCAGCTCCGGGCGATGCTGAAAGCGAGCCGGGATCACAACAATCTGCAGATCCTGTTCCCGATGATCAGCGGGCTGGACGAGTTGAAGGAAGCGATGGTGCTTCTGAACCGGGCACGGGAGGAGTTGCTGGACGAGGGTCACATCATTGCCATGCCCAAGGTCGGGGTGATGATCGAGGTGCCTGCCGCTGTATATCTGGTGGAGAGCCTCGCACGACGGGTCGATTTCCTCTCCGTGGGTACGAACGATCTGGTGCAGTACCTGCTGGCGGTGGATCGGAACAACGCGCGGGTGGCGAATCTGTACGATCCGCTGCATCCGGCTTCGATCCGAGCCCTGGAACTGATTGCCGATGGCGCGCGCCGCGCGGGCAAGCCCGTCAGCGTCTGTGGGGAGATGGCATCGGATCCGGCGTCGGTGATCCTGCTGCTGGGAATGGGCATCGACAGCCTTAGTGTCAGCGTTTCCGCGATTCCCCGGGTCAAATGGGTCATTCGCAGTTTCTCCACCGATCGGGCCGAGGCGCTGCTCGCGCAGTGCCGCCTGCTGGAGAATCCCGACCCGATCCGGTCCCTGCTCAACAATGCCCTGGTACAGGCGGGGCTCGGGGGGCTGGTGCGCGCTGGCAAGACCTGAGTCCGGCCGAACCGGGGGAGTGGCGCGCCCAGGGATGTCTCTGCGGCGGCTGAACCGGTATCATCCGACGGTTCACCCAGCTCAACGGAAGCGTGATGATCTCGATCGGTATTGTCGGCGCCACGGGCTACACCGGTGTCGAACTGCTGCGGCTGCTGGCCCGGCACCCCGAGGTCCGCATCGCCGCGGTCACCTCGCGTGGCGACGCGGGAACGCCGGTGGCGGCAATGTTCCCCAGCCTGCGCGGCGTGATCGACCTGAACTTCGTTGCGCCCGAGACCGAGCATCTGGCGGCCTGTGATGCCGTGTTCTTCGCGACACCCCACGGCGTGGCCCACGCCCTGGCCGGAGCGCTGCTCGAACACGGCGTGCGCGTGATCGACCTCTCGGCCGATTTCCGTTTGCGCGATCCCGACCTCTGGGCGCGCTGGTATGGTCAACCGCACGGCGCGCCGCAGTGGCTCGAACAGGCGGTATACGGCCTGCCCGAACTGAATCGGGAGCGCATCCGCGAGACGCGGTTGCTGGCGGTACCAGGCTGTTATCCGACTGCCGTGAGCCTGGGGCTTCTGCCTTTGCTGCGGGCGGAAGCCATCGACGTCTCGGACGTGATTGCGGATGCCAAGAGCGGCGTCAGCGGCGCGGGCCGCAAAGCCCAGGTCGGCGGGCTGTTCGCGGAGGTGGGCGAGAATTTCAAGGCTTATGCCAGTGGCGGTCATCGCCATTGGCCGGAAATACGGCAGACGCTGGAGCAGGTGGCCGGCGGACCGGTCGGGCTGGTGTTTCAGCCTCACCTCGTGCCGATGATCCGCGGCATCCAGGCCACGCTCTACGTCCGCCCCCTGCGGCTGGACATTGACTTTCAGTCGCTGTTCGAATCGTTTTATCGGGACGAGCCCTTCGTGGACGTGATGCCCGCCGGTTCGCATCCGGAGACCGCCAGCGTTCGCGGCACGAATCTCTGCCGCATTGCGGTGGCACGGCCCGTCGACTCTGGCCGGCTGGCGATCTTCTCGGTCATCGACAACCTCGTGAAGGGCGCGTCGGGCCAGGCGATTCAGGGCATGAACCTGATGTTCGGTTTCCCCGAGCAGTCTGGTCTGGATATCGTGCCGGTGTTTCCCTGAATGTCCGCCTCATCGATGGCCGGAAACGCGCGCAGGCCAAGGGGGGATTCTTGACTATTGCCGTCAAGCTTTATAGCGTACGACGTGAACGCATAACGGAGAGACTTCATCATGGCTGAACCAGTGACCGCGACCGCCGATCTCGACATGGAAATGCCGAGCCCGCTGATTTTCACCGATGCGGCCGCCACCAAGGTGAAAAGCCTGATCGAGGAAGAGGACAACGCCAACCTCAAGCTGCGCGTGTTCGTCAGCGGTGGCGGGTGTTCCGGTTTCCAGTACGGCTTCACTTTCGACGAGACCGTGGGTGACGGCGACACCATGGTGGAAAACGGCGGCGTGACGTTGCTGATCGATCCGATGAGCTTCCAGTACCTCGCCGGGGCCGAGATTGACTACAGCGAAGGCCTCGAGGGTGCGCAGTTCGTCATCCGCAACCCGAATGCCACGACCACGTGTGGTTGTGGGTCGAGCTTTTCCACCTAGGACAGCGAAAACTTTCGGACACTGTGCCGGAGGCCGGGTGGTCGCAAGACTGCCCGGCCTCTTCATTTTTCGGGGAAGGTCCGGCCGTTGCGCGCGGGCGTACCGGATTCAGTCGCTGGGTAGTCGCCCCGGAATCAGGCAACCCAGGATGCGAGGTCCTCGGGCGCCGGTCACTGCGGGCAGATTTCCCGCCCGCGATTGGATCGTCTGCCGCGCCAGCCATGCGAAGGCTGCGGCTTCCACCTGGTCGGCGGGCAACCCCAGGCTTCCGGTCTCAACGACCGATATTCCATCCAGGCACCGGCTCAGGCGCCGCATCAGATCCGTATTGCGGGTTCCCCCGCCGCAGACCAGCACTTCGCAGGGCTCGCCATCCTGCTGCTGTGCGTGGACTGCGTCCGCGATCACGGTTGCGGTGAGTTCAGTCAGCGTTGCCTGCACATCGGCCCCGGCCCCGCCGTCCGCCGGCAGGTGCCGCGCCAACCACTCGGGAGAAAAGTACTCGGGTCCGGTGGTCTTCGGGGTTGGCAGGGTGAAGAAGGGGTCCGCGCGCAGGCTCGCCAGCAGTGGTTCGAGGACCCGCCCCCGGGCGGACCAGGCGCCTTCGTCATCGTAAGGCAGGCCCCGCTGGCCGCGAATCCAGCCATCCATCAGCGTATTGCCGGGGCCGCAGTCGTAGCCGAGCACGGGCGCCCCGGGGCGTAACCAGGTGATGTTGCTGATGCCGCCGATATTGATCACGGCGCGGGAGATCTCCGGATGGGAAAAGCAGGCGGCATGCAACGCACAGGCCAGCGGCGCCCCCTCGCCTCCCGCAGCCATGTCACGCTGACGGAAGAGGGCGACGGTATCGATACCGGTGCGTTCGGCAATGCGAAACGGATCGCCGATCTGCCAGGTGAACGGGGGCGAAGCATCGGGTCCATGGAACAGCGTTTGTCCGTGACTTCCGATCGCCCGCACCGAGTCGCGATCCACCCCGGCCTCCCGCATCAGGCCCAGGGCGGCGTCCGCGAAGGCCTCCCCAATGGCGGCATCCAGTTGGCCAAGGTCGGCGTACCGGGCGCTTCCGGCGAGCGTGAGTCGCTCCAGATCGGCAGCGAGGGCCGCTGGATAGGGATGGTGGATGTGGGCGCGCACCGTCCA
>SLNI01000048.1 GCA_007133115.1 Thioalkalivibrio sp.
CCGCGCAGAACGTGCCGATAGCGGCTCCACAGCAACAGGCCGACGATCAAGCCGACAATCCCTGCGGCGCTTCCGAGTCGGGACCCGCTGGCCAGCAGGGCGGCGGCAAGGATAGCACTTACCGCCAAGCTTCCGGCCACCTTGAGTTCTTTCGGCAGCCGCCCGAGGAGCGGCATGCCGTGAATCCACCACACCGCGATCGCGAGCGGCCAGAGCAGCGCCAGGTAGGCCGCGAACAGGTTGCGGTTGCTGAAACTTCCGTGCACGAATTGCGGGTTGTTCCGCGTCCAGATCCCGAAAATGCTGTTGGCCCCGGCCGCATGCGCAACGAGCCCGTACGCGGCCTGAAACACGACCGCCGCAACCAGCAGCAGCCAGATGACATTGCGCTGGCCCGGACGCAGATGACAGGCGATCCAGGCGACCGTGAACAGTGCGACGAAGGCCGCCCAGCCGCGCAACGTGGCGCCGATGTCGGGGGACCAGTGCCGCAGGTACACATCCGGGTGAAACCAGAGCGCATCCGGATACGGCCCGAATAGCACGGCCAAACCACGCACCGGGGCTATCTGTACGAGCACGACCGCGGTCATGACCCCGAGCAGGAGCAACCCGTTGCGGCCCGGGGCCGGCAGTGCCCCACGCACCGGAAGGCGCGCAAGCAGCCCCGCAAGCACACTGCCGACGACCAGCACCAACAACGATGCGGTGAGGGTCGACGGTGTTCGGTGGCCCATCATCAGCGTCAGTGCCAGCGCAGTGGCAGCGAGGACCAGTGCCGCCGCCCATGCGCCCGCGCCGCCCGGCTCCGGTGGCGCGACAGCGTATCGTCGGCGGCGGCGCGGTTCAGTATTCAATGGCGCTGATCCTCAGGCCTTCCGGCCGTTCCTGTACCCGGTAGTGCACCGGACCCGCACTTCGGAAAACAACGCCACTCGCGAGCGCGACCGACAGATTGAATGTACCCGAGACGTCCCAGCCTCCCTCCGCATTCCGGATGGCCTCCGGCAGGAACAGCCGCAACTCACGGCCCATGGACTGGGCGAACAAATGCTTGTAGCCGCCCTCGAACCCCGCCTGCTCCTGCTGGTCACCCTCCCTAAGGTCTGGGCTGAACAGGTGCAGAAACTCGACCAGATCGCCGCGTTCGAAGGCCACGCGGTAGTCTTCGAGCAGCGCCAGGACTTGGCTCTCGGTGGGCGCTGCGGGTTCGCCCGCCGACAGCGAGAGACCTCCCGCCGGGTCCGGGGCGGGCTCTTCGAAGGCGACAGTGCGATTCGGGGCATCGCGCCTTGTCACGGTCTCGACCCGGTTGGGTTCTGCCTCCTCCAAGCGCAGTGCCTGGATGCGTTGTGCTTCGGTTGCCTCTGCTTCCCGAACGACCGGCAGGGAAGCTTCCGGCCCTGCCCCGCCAGTCTCGACAGTCTCGACAGTCTCGACAGTCTCGACAATCGACGGACTCGCCTGCTCCTGCGCGTAGACGTAAACGTCTGCACGGTTCAGGTACAGCACCAGAGTCGGTAGCAGTACCGCTACCAGCAGAGTCGCGACGATCTTGCTTTCAAGATTGCGCACCGGGCCCAGTCTCTGGCGCAGCCACTCCAGCGCGCCGGGACGCCCGTAGGCCGCGGGCCCCCAGACTTGCCCCACCGAGGGAATAGTTTCTAAATGGGCACGCGGCGCGTTGCCAGGCACCGCTGGGGTTTCGTCAGCGACTTGGGAGGCCATGGACGATTCGCCGCGAAAGGCGGCGTAGGCGCGCTGCACCGCCTGCACACGGGGCGTGAGCCAATCGGCAAGGCCCGGATGGCGGTCGGGATGAAACGCCGCGAGCAACCGCCGGTAACGGGTTCTGCGCAGCGCACTCGAAAAAGCGGGCGATACCCCGGCGACGTTTTCGAGCAAACACCCCTCGTGAAACAGGAACCGGTCCAGCTGCAGGTAAACGCGCAAAAGGAGGGCCGGATCGGCATCGGGCACACCCAGATGGGCGTCCAGCGCGACATCCCCACTTTGCCTGCCGCGGCCGATCCAGGCGAGCACCCCATCGAGCTCCTCCGGTGCCAGGCGCTCGACCACGCCCCTGCGCAGACGGTCGGCGAGATCATCCGGGGTGGGGCTTTCCCCCGTCACGAGAACCTACCGTGCCCACGCATCCGGTTCAGGAGGCCTCACGGACCTGCGGCAGCGCAGCCGGCCTCTGGGGACGGTTCGTTTCATCCTCGTGCTCCCCTTCGTAGTGATAATAATAGGTGGAGTAAGAGGCGTATTCCGGGCTCTCCATATCGACCCGGTTGAGCACGATGCCGAGCACCGGCGCCTGCACCTGACGCAGACGTCGCACCGACATCCGGAAGTTGTCCTTGCCTGTGCTTCCGGACGCGACCACCAGAATGACGCCTTCCACCACTCGGGAGAGCACCACGGCGTCCGCCAGACCGAGTATGGGGGGACAATCGACGATCACGCAGTCAAAGATGCTCTCACAATCCACGAGCAGGGTCTGAAAACGCGATGAACTGAGCAGCTCGGCCGGGCTGGGCGTCGAGTGTCCGGCCGGCATCAGCGACAGACCCGGCACATCGGTGGTGTAGATCGCCGGAGTGCTCAGATCCGGCTTGGCTCCTCTCGTGTGCGTAATGCTGTCGGTCAGGCCGGGCGAACGAGGTACCGAGAACGCCCGATGCAGCGTAGGGCGCCTGAGGTCCGCGTCAATGAGCAGAACGCGTGCGCCATTCTGGGCGAGCACGGTGGCAAGGTTGACCGAGGTGATCGTTTTCCCCTCACCCTGCGCCGAACTCGTGACCATGACAGACTTGGGCATCCCCTGGGGTGTGGAGAACATCAGACTGGTGCGAAGCGACCGGAAGGATTCCGAGACCGCGGACTTTGGGTGTGTGACGGAGATATGCGCGAGGTCGTGGCGGCTCCGACTCCCCTTGCGCACGCTCGATCCGCGTTCCCGATCGCGTTCACGCTGCAGGGGCACCATTCCCAGCACCGGCCGATCAATCAGGCGCTCGAGATCCTCGGAACGGCGGATGGTGCTGTCCAGAAATTCGAGCAGGAAGGCAAGCGATACCCCGATGGCCAATGCCACCATGGCGGCCATCCCCAGGTTCTTGCGCAGCTCCGGCCGGAACGGCGCACCTGGGCGTCGGGCCTCGTCGATCACCGAGACGTTGTTCTCCTGCACGCCGGCGATGACGCCAACCTCCTTCAGCCGTTCCAGAATGCCGTCGTAGAGCGCCTGGTTGGCCTCGAATTCACGGCGCAGGATGTTGTACTGCACGCCACGTTCGTTGAGCGTCATCAGCATCGCCTCACGTTCGGCGATGGCCTCGTCGAGGGCCTTCTCCTGCGCGTTGAGCGTCTCGAAGCGCCCCAGCACGTTGTTCGCGATCTCCTGCGTCTCGCGTTCGATTTCCGCACGCAGCAGATCCCGGCGGCGCAGCACCGCGGAAACGTCCGGGTAGTCGTCGAGGAACCGCTCCGAGAGTCGGGCGTATTCCGTATTCGCATCGAGGAGCTGCTGGCGCAGTGCGGTCAGGGTCTCACTGTTCACGACGGGATCGACCTGGCCGACCTTGCCGCTCTGGATCAGATCGCGCCAGCCGACCAGCTCCACCAGATCCCTGCGCACCTCGTCGCGGCGGGCGTGGAGGCCGCGCAGCCCGTCGCGCGCCATATCGAGATTGTCCGCAAGGCTCGCCGCACCCGCCTGACGCGCGAAGTTCGCGAGTTCCTGATCGGCCGCTTCGATCGCGATACGCATGGCATTCAACCGGTCCTCGAGGAACTCGCGCGCCTGCAAACCGGCATCGAGCCGGCGCTCCATCGAGTCGCGCGTGT
Organism: Thioalkalivibrio sp.; assembly: GCA_007133115.1. Classification (GTDB taxonomy): domain Bacteria; phylum Pseudomonadota; class Gammaproteobacteria; order Ectothiorhodospirales; family Ectothiorhodospiraceae; genus Thioalkalivibrio. The sequence continues at coordinate 3,853 of SLNI01000048.1, forward strand.
ATTCCCGCACGATGGCGTTGGCGACGCGGGCCGAGAACTCGGGGTCGAAACTCACAACGCTGATCTGAAGCACAGAGGTATTGCGCAGCGGCGACACCTCGATCAGGCTGCGCAGCCGGCTGGCAGCGGCAACGGCGGGATCGGCCCTACGCTGCCCCTCGGGGCCGGCTGGCTCAACGGCCTCGTTCTGGGCCTGCGCGCCCTCGGCGCCCTCGGGCTCGCTGGGTCCACGCAGGAGCCCTTCGATCAGCGACCGGACCGAGCCCAGTACCAGACTCACCAACCCGCGCAACTCCCCTCGCACGCTGCGCTGGCGAATCTCACCGGTCAATTGCGGATGGTCCTCCAGCCCCTCGCGCCGAACCACTTCCTCCGCCAGCGCGCGGCTGGTGAGGATGCGAATCTGGGTGGGCATGAATTCCTGGCGGCGGTGCCAAACCGACTCGTAGTCGGGGATCGACAGGACCGCCGGCGGGGCTGGCATCTCGACCAGAACGTTGGCAGTGGCCCGATACTCGGGCACCTGCAGTTTCGTGGCGAAAAAGGCCGCGCCAACGAAGATCAACACAATGGCGAGGATCAGCCATTTCCGTTTGAGCAGCACCCGCCAGTACTGGCGCAGGTCGATGCTCTCGTCCTCGTCGGAATCGAGTATGCGCGGGTCATAGGGGACGAGCTGTCCCGGGACAGCTGCGTGCGGTTGCAAGGCCTGTAACGATGCTCTCCTGTCGTTACCCGGCGCCATATAGCCTCTTCACGCGGCCACCTGCGGCCATCGCTTCACGCGGTCCCTCGCCGTCTTCGCGCATCTGCAGGCACATGATCACAGCTAGAATGGGTAGGCGCCGACGAAAATCATGGCGCCGATCGCGCGCGCGGTCGCGAGCCAGGCTCCCTTCAACGGCTGCGTGGACACCACCAGGACATCGCCGTGGAGTAATGGTATGTCATTCTCGGGATTGTCCCGGATGTCGTAATAGCTTTTCTCGATCACCGACCATTCGCGGGTCTCCGGGTCCCGGCGCACCAGGCGCAGGTTGTTCTTCTGCGCCTCCCACTTCAGACCCCCGGCCTGCGCGAGCACGGTCAAGACACTGGTGGTGCGGGACTGCTGATACACGCCAGGGCTGCCCACGTCGCCCTCGACGAACACGAATCCGCCGCGCGGGACGTTGACCACGGCCGTTTCGCCGAGAATGAAGTTTTTGTTCACCGGGTCCAAAAGAAGGTCATCCACGACCAACACCACGGAGCGCGTCAGCATTTCCCCCGTTTCCGGATCATGGACGCGGTCGGTCACGTAGACGAAATCGCCCGCACCGTCAGCGATCCCTCCCGCAAGCGTGAGCGCTTCGACGAGCGATACCGGCCGGTTGGAGGCGTAGATCTGCGGACTCCCCACGGACCCGAGGATCGTGTAGCGCCGGCTGCGGAATTCGGTGACTTCGACCCTGACCTGCGGGTTGCGCAGGTACGAGCGCCCATACTCGTCGGCGATCAACTGCTCGGCCTCGTTCACCGTCAGCCCGGACACGGTCACCGAGCCGATCAGCGGCGCGATGATACGGCCCGATGCGCTGACCCGGTACTCATCCGACAGTTCCGGAACACCGAATACGCTCACTTTGAGGCTGTCGTCAGGCCCGATGCGGTAGTCCGGGATGGGCCCTACGTCGCCCACGGCGAGCGACAGCAGCTCCTGGTTGACTGCATCCGCCCGAGAGGCGCCGGCGAACGCGCGAGTGTCCGGGTCGCCCGTCATCTCGGATACACCGGTGTTGTGCGGCGCCCCCGCACATCCCGCCAGACCGGAGAGCACAATCAGGAACACAGCACACCCCAGAAGGCACGAAGCCCGCCGATGCAAAGCGCATTGTTGCAATGCTCCCATAACAAATTTATCCGAATGAAAACTATGGCCCTAATATAGCAAAAAACTCAGGGCACACCCACCTCTTGGGCTGCTGGGGATGCCCGCAATCCTCGGCGGCGTTGCGAGGCGCGAGGCTTCACTCGCTGGCCATTGTGGGGCCTGATCTCCTGCGCTGCCAGGGCCACCGACCCGCGCGCGGCGCAGCCAACGCTTCGTCGAGTCGTTCCGATTGCACCGCATCGCCTCTGACCAGCGCCTTGGGAAAGGTTTCCGTCAACAGGCGACCGACCTCCGCAGAGGTCCATGCCGAAACGGCCGCGCGCCCCTTGGACAGCTCCGGAACCCGCCGATAGTCGCGGTGAGCGTCCGAAGCGAGAAAATGGATCAGGCCTTCCCGAACCATCGTGCGTGCCGCGGCCTGGGCCTTCGCGCCAAAGCGGCCCGTGCAGGACTGGGCGGTGACCTGCGCCAGGCAGCCGCCTTCCACCCATTCCCGAAGCAAGCCCGGATCGCGGCCCAACTGGGCGTTGCGCTCGGGATGGGCAATGATGGGCTGAACGCCGAGCCCCAGAATGTCCTCGAGGATGTCGGTGGCTCCGTGCGGTACGTGGTGTACCGGCAGCTCCACAAGCGCCGCGCGGCCGCGGCCGGCGACCGTCATCGCCGTGCCGGCATTGATGGCCTCAGGGAGCTCGTAGACCAGATGGCACTCGGCGCCCGGTAGAATTCCCAGCCCGATGCCGCGCACCATGAGCTCACGGCGCAGACCCGCGCACGCGGCACGAATGCTGTCCGCCCCATTTTCGTAGATCCCGTTGAGGTGATGCGGCGTGACGACCAGCGTCTCGATCCCGTCCGCCACGGCGAGGCGGGCCATGTTCATGGATTGATCCATGCTCCGGGATCCGTCATCAATACCTGGCAGCAGGTGTGCGTGTATGTCGATCATTCTCACAGCCCCATGTCTCCCGCGCTTAGCGCGCAGGACCCTGCCCGCCGTGCGGCCGCGATCGACCCTCGGTGCCTGCGATCGGGCGATGCCGCCGGGCCATTGTGCGCAGAAAACGCCTTGAACTCAGCGAAAAGCCGAGGTAACCCAGCATCATCGCAGCGGCGAGGAAAAACTGCAGGGGCTGCGGCCAACCCAACAGGTGGCCGGCGACGCCTATGCTCACCAGCAGCAGCTGATTCAGGATAAGGATCGACCATGTCTGGCGAACCGAGAAACCGGCGCGCAAAAAAATGTGGTGCAGGTGGGTGCGATCCGGGGCCAACGGGTTGCGGCCACCACTCAGGCGCCGGAAGAATACCGCCAGACAATCGGCTGCGGGCAGCAACAGAAGCCACGCGACCGTGATCGGCGCCACAACGGTCGTACCGCTACCCGCAAGCGAGACGCCAAACCAGGCCAACGCGTATCCCAAAGGCATACTGCCGCTATCGCCCAGGAACGCCCGTGCCCGGGACGCCCGCCCGAAACGCAGGTTCATGACGAGAAAGCCCGTAAGCGCCGCGATCACGAGCAGCGCCAGCGAGCCCAACATCGTCTCACCGACGTCGAAGGCGAGGATCGCCAAGCCGCCCAGAGCGAGCCACCCAACGCTACCTGCCAGACCGTCCATGCCGTCCATCATGTTGATGGCATTCACCATCAGTGCCACGGCAAGAATGGTGAGCGGAGCGCTGAACAAGCCGAGGCCGATATCCCCCAGACCGAGCAGATTCCCCAGGCCAAACACCTGAATACCCGCCAGGACCATTGCCATCGCCACCGTGAACTGCGCCAGCAGCCGCGGGGACGCGCGCAGCTCGTAGCGGTCATCGAGGACGCCAATCACGAGGAGCACGAGCGCACCCGCGCCCAGAGTCCATTGCGGCAACCACGGCCCCGGCAGCATCCAGGCGGCCGCGGCCACGCCGAGAACGATGGCGATGCCCCCGGTCAGGGGCACGGATCCCTTGTGCTGTTTGCGGCTGTCGGGATGATCGATCAGATTCCACCGGCGAGCCGGCCCGGCGAGC
>SLNI01000257.1 GCA_007133115.1 Thioalkalivibrio sp.
CCCCGCGCCCGCAGTTCGTCCAGCACCGCCATGGCCAGTGCCGCCCCCTCGTCCGGGTCGGTGCCCGTGCCCAGCTCGTCCAGCAAGATCAGACTCTCCCCGGTCGCGTGCTCGAGGACCCGCTTCAGCACTTCGACATGGCCGGCGAACGTGGACAGGTGATGCAGCAGGCTCTGGTGATCACCGACATCCACCATCAGGCGATCGAAACGGCCGATCTCGCAGTCGGCCTCGGCCGGGATGTGCAGCCCGCACCAGGCCATCGTGACCAGCAGGCCCAGGGTTTTCAGCGCCACCGTCTTGCCCCCGGTGTTCGGACCGGTGATCAGGAGCAGCCGATGATCGTGATCCAGCGTCAGGCTCAACGGCACGGGCCGAGGGCCGCTACCCTCTGCGAATTGCAGCAACAGCAGCGGGTGGTAGGCTTCGTCCAGTCGCGCACCCGCGTTCTCGACCAGGCGCGGCGCATGGGCATTCATCTGTTCCGAGAGGCGGCCGCCGGCAAAAGCCAGGTCGATCCAGGTCAGAGCGCCGAGCAGCCGTTGCAGGTCTTCGAGGTATTCGCGCACGGTATCGGTGAGTTCCCGCAGCAGGCGCTGCTGTTCCAGGTTGATGCGCTCGAGCACCGTGTCGAGACGGTTATTCAGCGGTACCGCCTCGATCGGTTCGATGATCTGCTCGCGACCGCCGGAAGCGGCGCCACGGCGCACGCCCTTTACGCCCGACGCAGCGGACTCGGAAAGGAGCAGGACCGCCCGTTCCTGGTGCCAGTGCACCCGCCGTTCGGCACCCGCGGGCCCGAGACTGTCCAGACGCCTGCGCACCACCTGCTCGACTTCGGCGCGCAACCGGGACCGCTCGGCGTACCCTTCGGCCAGGACCGTGCTCGCATCCTCGCGCAGCGCACCACCGGGACGGAGGCTCCGCTCCAGCCGGGCCAGCAGCGCCGGCGGGGGTTCGAGCTCGTGGAGATCCTGCGGGTAGATCGCCGGCGTGTCGGCCAACGCCTGGGCCAGACGCGCAGCTTCGCGCATCAGCACCTGCAGGTTGTGCATGGCCTGCGCGGAGAGTGCAGCTCCCGGATTACCGGCCTGGCGCAAGGCCGGGCGCAGGTCGGGCAAGGCGCCAAGTTCGGGAAGGGATGCAGATTCGATGCGCTGCCGCGCCACGCTCACCGCCTGCTGGAGCGACCGCGCGACGTCCAGATTCGGGGCCGGTTCCAGTGCCCGAGCGGCATCAGCGCCATAGGGCGTGACCGTGAGCCGCTCCAGCAGCCGCTGGATGGCCGGAAAATCCAGGGCCTTCAGATCCACATCCATCACTCGGCCTTCTGGTACATACCGAGGTAAGCCTGCCGCTCCAGCAGCGGCAGGGCTGCGACCGCAAGCAGATCGTCCAGATGCTCCGTGCAGCTGATTCCCACCAGCGAGGTCCCCAGCCCCGGCGTGGAGCGGTTGAACTGCAATGCGCGCCGGGCCGCATTCGGGTATTCGGCGAGCCGCTCGCCCACGATATCCACGGACTGCCGCCCCAGGTGTCCCTTGAGCAGCGTATGCGAAGCCATCATGTAGACCTCGAGCTGGTGCGCCGCCTGCAGGGCGGAAGCGATGTTGCCCTTCCCGGTCGCGGTATTGAAGCGGGTGAACCCCTCCAGCATCACCTGGTTGAAGGGCAGCATCGCCAGCCGGAAGTGATGCCGCGCGTGGGCGTCGCCGGTAACCTCCTGCGCCGCCCGTTCCGCGAGTCCCTGCATCGAAGTCAGAGACTGGAACAGCGGCGCGTCGGTCTCCACCCGGAAGCCTTCGTAGGTGCTGATGCCGTAGGCACGGATGCGGTTCTCGCGCACCGCGCGCTCCAGCAGCGCAAACACCGGCTCGAGCCTGCGATTGGCCATTTCCTTGCCGATCTCGGCAATATGCACCTCGGGCTGGTCGACAAGGAAGGCGTCCAGGGTCTCGACGCCCATTCGCTTGCGCGAGAGATCGATCTGGTAGTCGATGTATTCGGGGGTCAGCAAATGCGCGCCTTTGGCAAGCTGGTCGCGGCTTCCGAGTCCCGGCCCGACGATCTCGCGTTCGAACCAGTCATTCATGTCCGTCGGCGGGCCGCCATCGAGGGTCAGAAAACCGCCCTTGCTGATCAGGAACATCGCCTCGCGCGGGACACCCTCGACCAGGGCGCCGCGCACGCCGGCCCCGACCGCCGCAAGCGAACGTCCGTAGCGATAGTGCGCAGCCGTGTCGATCACGTTGATGCCGGCACCCAGCGCCCGCGTGACGATCGCGCCGATCCGGGCATCCACCTCGGGCGTGGCCGCCCCGCCGAAGGTGCCCACACCCAGGCTCGAGAGCCGCATCTTGGCGCGGGTGAACTCGCTGTAGTGCCCCTCGGCGGCATGGCCTGCCGCCAGGTGCTGCTCGGCGTAGGCACGCGTGGCCTTGGCGTTCGCGTAGCCCGGAATCAGTCCTTCGAACGGCTCCATAAGCATCCTCGAATATGCAGGGCGCATCGTACGCGACCCCGGCCATGCAGGGAAAATCCGCCCGCGCAAAGCGAGGAATCCATGCCGGTACGCGGCACTCGGTGCGCGCCCGGGTTCCGGCCAAAAGCCTCTCCGCACGAGCGTGCTACGATTCCGGCTCGATTGCGGTTGGGAGGACAGAAGCGTGGCGGGGTCACTCAAGGATCAGTTGCTGAAAGCCGGCCTGGCCAGCAAGAAGCAGGCAAAGGAGGCCGAACTGGCGAAGCGCCGTGAGCAGAAGCAGAACCGCTCGGGACCCGACCCGGCAGAGCGGGAACGTGCGGCCGCGATCGAAGCCGCGCGCCGGGAAAAGATCGCGAAGGACCGCGAGCTGAACGAACAGCGGCAGGCGGAGAAAGCGCGCCGCGCCCTGCGGGCGGAGATCCGCCAGCTGGCGGAGCAGCACCGCATCGCACCCCCTGCGAATGCCGACGTTCGCTACCATTTCGTTCGGGATGGCCGGGTCCAGTCCATCTGGATCGACGCGGAGCTGCAGAAACTGCTCGGTGCCGGAACCCTCCGACTCGTCGCCGTGGAACAGGCGTTCGTTCTGGTGCCGGCGGACATCGCCGAGCGCATCGCGCAACGCGACCCCGCGGCCCTCGTAGAGAACGAAGACCCGTCGAACGCCCGAAACACCGAGGATGACGCGCTCTACGAGCAGTTCCCGATCCCCGACGACCTGCACTGGTAGATCCGCGTACCGCCGCGCCCGGATGGGCGATTCACGGGACCACGACATTCAAACCACCGAATTGCATCCGGGGCGCCCGGGTGATGGAATGCTCGTTCATGGAACGGACCGACCATTCGTCGCGCGCCCGCGCGCGGCTCAAGAGCGCCGGAGCCCGAGTCACCCCGGCCCGGCTCGCGGTGTTGGACACCCTTCTGGCAAGCCCGCGTGCGCTCTCGCACCAGGAAGTGGAACAGGCAGTCCGGGTCGGTGGCCTCGATACCGACCGGGTCACGGTCTACCGGGTGCTGGACTGGCTCGTGGAGCACGATCTTGCGCACCGGATCTCGGCCGAGGACCGCGTCTGGCGCTTCAATGCGGCCGATCGGGAAGTCGCGGGACACGCGCACTTCCAATGCATCCGATGCGGCCGGGTGTACTGCCTGAATGACCTGCAGCCTGCGTTCGCCTTCAACCTGCCTGCGGGGTATCGCTTCCAGCATGCCGAATTGACGCTGCAGGGTACCTGCCCCGACTGCAGCCACTGAGCCGTGTCCCAGGCGCACGGCGCAGCCGCGCTCCGGACCCCTTGACGCTCGCGCCTCGAAGTCCACCCACACCGCCGTACCTTCGATGCAATTCTGTTGCATCTGAATTCCGCCTGCCCTTAGAATGCAATAAAGTTGCATCTACAGGCACCTTCATGGCTCCCGATTCCCTTTCCGTGCAGACTTTGCCCCGCCCTGAAGCGGCCCCACGACCGCACACCTGGGTTTGTGACTCACCGGGCGGATTGGTCGGAATCTTCGAAACCGGGGTGCAGATCGCCTATTACCGAAGGGCGGCAAACCCCACGATCGGAGCCTACCTGGACGAAGCGGCAACCGGGATCCGGGTCGGTATTTCCCAGACCGTCGCTGCGGGTGCGGAACCGGAACTCGCAAGTCTGCCCAACCAGGCTGGTCGCGAAGAACTGCTTCGGGACATCCACTGGATCACCGGCCTGTACACCGATCTTCTCGGCTGTCCTGCCGTGGCCCTGCGCCTCGAAGTCCTGACGCGTCCGATGTGTCCACGGTTTCACGTGGATCGCACGGGAATCCGGCTGGTCTGCACCTGGCGGGGCCCGGGTACCCAGTGGCTGGATGATGCCTGGGCAAGGCGCGACCGCCTTGGCTCAGGCAGTGGTGGCCAACCCGACGAGTCGTCCGGCCTGATGCTGCCCGGAACCGATATTGGCGAAGTCCCGAGTTTCGCGGTCGCCCTTCTGAAGGGCTCCCTCTGGCAGGGCAACGAGGGACGCGGCGTGATTCATCGCTCGCCGACGACCGCTGCCCACGACCTCCCTCGCGTGATGATGTCCCTCGACGCGATCTGGGAGGACTGAGGTCGGCACCGGTCCCGGTGGCGCGGTGGCGCGCATACCGGCGACCCAACTTTTTCCCCAATGGAGCACGCCATGCATTCAGACCCGCGTTTGCCGGTAACCGTACTGTCGGGATTCCTCGGCGCCGGGAAAACCACGCTGTTGAACCACATCCTGACCAACCGGGAAGGGGCTCGAGTGGCGGTGATCGTGAACGACATGAGCGAGATCAACGTAGATGCAGCGTCGATTCGGGAGGGCGATGCCACCCTGTCCCGCACCGAGGAAAAGCTGATCGAAATGAGCAACGGCTGCATCTGTTGCACCTTGCGCGAAGACCTCCTGGTCGAGGTTGCCCAGCTGGCGAAAGACGGCCGCTTCGACTACCTCGTTATCGAGTCCACGGGAATCTCCGAGCCGCTCCCGGTGGCGGAGACGTTCACCTTCGAGGACGAGAACGGCCAGTCGCTCGCCTCGATCGCACGCCTGGACACCATGGTGACGGTCGTCGATGCCCTCAATTTTCTCAACGACTACGCGTCCGCTGATTCCGTTCAGGATCGCGGCGAGTCACTCGGGGACGAGGACGATCGCACGGTGGTCGACCTTCTCATCGATCAGGTCGAGTTCTGCGACGTGATCGTGGTGAACAAGGCCGACCTCGTAACGCCAAACGAGATGGGCCGACTGATTTCGATCCTGCAGGCCCTGAACCCGCGCGCGCGCATCCAGTTCGCCCAGTTCGGGCAAGTCCCGCTGAGCGCGGTGCTGGATACCGGCCTGTTCGACTTTGAACAGGCCGCCGCAGCACCCGGGTGGCTGCAGGAAATGCGCGGCGAGCACGTTCCGGAAACCCTGGAGTACGGCATTGCAAGCTTCGTCTATCGCGCCCGGCGCCCGTTTCACCCGCAGCGCTTCTGGGACCTCATCCACAGCGAGTGGCCGGGGGTCGTCCGTTCCAAGGGCTGGTTCTGGCTCGCGTCGCGTCCGGATATCGCAGGTTCCTGGTCCCAGGCCGGGGGCGCCTGCCGCCACGGCGCCGCAGGCCTTTGGTGGAGTGCGGTGGACGCAGCCGACTGGCCGGACGATGACGCCTACCGAGCCGACATCATCGAAAAACTGGAGAGCCCCTGGGGCGACCGCCGGCAGGAACTGATGCTCATCGGCATCGGCATGGACGAGAACCTCCTGCGTACCCGTCTGGATGCCTGCCTGCTCACGGACGCCGAAATGGCCCTGGGCACGGGGGGCTGGGCCAGCCTCCACGATCCGTTCCCGAGCTGGGGCCGGACGCGGGAAGACGCCGCCTGACCCGTATTCCGCTCGCACGGAATTCCTGAACGCCGGATCCACCGATGCGAACCATGGCGACGATACGTTGGTGGTCGCCTGACGCCTCCACTGCTGACCGGAACGTCCACGCGGCGCAGACACTCCGGACACACGGCGCAGGGCATGACCCTGGTTCTCAGGGTCAGCGGCGCAGGCGGAGGTAGATTTCCGGTAGCCGGCGCGGCAGCTCGTCGATCCGATCGACGATGGTGTAGTGACCCGGCCCGAAGATCGCCGGGAGGTATTCCGCCCCACTGGGATCCAACGTGATGCAGAAGGGATGGATACCGGCATCCAGGGCTTCCTTCATGGCCATGCGCGTGTCCTCGCGCAGGTAGCGGGCGTCACCGCCGTCGTCGTAGTCGGCGGGGCGACCGTCGGACAGGATCAGCAGCAGCCGGTGCTGGCTCGATACCCGCTGCATCGCCTGCGTCGAATGGCGGATCGCCGCTCCCATGCGCGAAGCCAGGCGTCCGGAGATGCCGGCGATCCGGGCACGCACGCCGTCATCGAGAGGGTCGGCAAAATCCTTCAGCCAGTAATAGTGCACCTGGTCGCGTTGTTTCGACGCGAAGCCGGTAATCGCACAGGGATCCCCGATGCGGTCGATCGCCTCCGCGAACAGCATCAGTCCCGAGCGTATCCGCTCGACGATCTTCCCCTCGCCCCCGGGATGCCGCGCCATGATCGAAGTCGACATGTCGGCCAGCAGCAGCACTGCCGTATCCCGATGCTGCACCGCGCGCCGGCGATAGATGAACGCCTTCGGTGACAACCCGGCGCGCTTGTCGGCGACGAACTCAGTGACCGCCTCGGTATCGAGTTCGTCGCCGTCCAGCTGCCGGCGCAGCGGTGCGAGTCGCATCGGTCGCTGCATCTCGAGCCCGCGTGTCAGGCGCTTGAGCGTGTCCGCATGCCCGGCGAGGATCGCCTCGGCGCCGGCCGGATCCGCCTCGTCGAGGATCCGTTCGTTCAGGTTCACCCAGTCGCTGATCAGCCGCTGTTCGCGGTAGTCCCATTCCGGGTAGGCGATGCCGTCCTGCCGGGGCGTCCAGGCCACACCGCGCTTGGCCACCTGCGCCGGCTGGGGAATCCCGACACCGATACGCCCTCCCGATCCCGAAGTCCGTTCCGGCGGCAGCTGGATATCCGCGTCCGGATCCTTCTGGGCCCCTTCGGGCGCCTGCTCCGGCGTATTGTCTTCCTGCTTCTCGCGTTCGAAGCGGTGCTCGTCGTGGGCCTCCCCGGTATCCCGGAAATCGCCCAGATCCCCTTCCCGCAGGGGTTGCGGATACACCGGCCGCGCCGCGTTCAGGGATAGCCCGGGGAGATAGGCCGACACGCGCTCCTCGATCCCGATTTCCGGAAAACCGGGATCGGCGAAAAGCTGCTCCGCCGCCTCCCAGGCGTCCCCGACGGTCGCACCGGGCCGCAGCAGCGACCTCAGGCGAGGATCCAGGCGCGGTGGGGTCCCAGCCGCCGCGTCAGAGCCATCTTCGTCGGTGCCTTGCAGCGCACGATGCGCCGCCAGCGCCGCCCGGTAGTAGGTGCCCGCAGGCTCGTCCGGCACCGGATGGGCCTCGGCCAGGCCCAGCAGGCGTGTCAGGAAGCCGGGAATCCGCGCATCGAGCCGGGCGTTCACCCGCAGATCCTCGGCCAGGTCGAACAGCACCTGGAAGCGGAACATGTGTTCCGCGAAAGGCGCGAACAGCGGCCGCCAGGTGATGCGATCCTGATCGTCCACCGGCGGGTGCGACATGCCGGCCCGGGCGAACAGGGCCTCGATATGCACGCGGGCATAGCTGTCGAAGGCGAG
>SLNI01000173.1 GCA_007133115.1 Thioalkalivibrio sp.
GCCATTCCAGAAGCGGCCAGCACAAACGCGGCCACCGCGACTACCTTCCACATACCTTTCTCCTCGCTTCCCGTTTGGGTTTCGTCGGCATACCCCTGGCGCGACGGTTTCGTGTTTGGCCGCGCCGGGACCGATCTTCGTATTCGTGCTGAGGATAGCAAAAGCCGGGCGTTGCGGCGCGGCCTTCAGCGGTTCAGATTGTGTTCGAAGTCCCGCAGCATCTGATCGATGTGCGCGCGCACACGCGCTTCGTCCTGAATCGCGAAATCCAGGAAGGTCTGGGCCACGACGGAGAGCACCTTGCGACGCGGATGCACGATGTTCCACTGGCGCAGAATCGGGAATTCGGCAACGTCGAGCAGCGTGATCGGGCCGCGTGCACCCTCGGCACTGAGCGTGTGCAGCGACAGCACGGCGATCCCGAGTCCACCGATCACGGCCTGCTTGATGGCTTCGTTGCTGCCCAGCTCCATGCGTATGCGGGGTTGTATGCCCTGGCGTTCGAACAGCTTCAGCGTGGCTTCGCGAATCCCCGAGCCGGCCTCGCGCATCAGGAAATATTCCCCGGCCAGGCGCTGCAAGGGAATGTTGCGTTGGCCCGCGAGCGGATGATCGTGCCGGGCCATGACGACCAGCGGGTTCGGTGCAAAGGGATACACCTTGACGTCCGTCAATTGTTCCGGGACGTGACCGATGATGTAGAGGTCGTCCTCGTTGCTCGCCAGGCGCGCCAGAACCCGGTCGTAGTTGTCGACCTCGAGGCAAAGCTCGATGTCCGGGTACTTGCGTGCAAATTCGCCGAGGATGCTGGGCGCGAGATACTGGGCGGTGGTGATCGCGGCCAGCCGGAGCCGCCCGCGCTTGAGCCCCCGGAGATCCGCCAGCTTGATTTCGAGGTTGGTCAGGGACCCCAGAATCTCCCGGCAGGCGTCGTAGAGCTCGCGGCCCACTTCGGTGGGAAAGGCTTTCCGACCCACCTGTTCGAACAGGGGGAGTCCCACCGCATCCGAAAGCTTCTTGATCTGGATCGAAACAGTGGGCTGCGTCAGGTACAACTCTTCTGCCGCGCGGGTGAAGCTGCCCAGGCGAACGATGGCCTCGAAGACCTGCAATTGCCGAAGCGTGGCATGCCGGATCAGGTGTCCCGGCAGCTCGGACTTGAGCATGATCTGGGGCAGGCCGGTGTCTTTCGGGCTCATGGCTGGTTTCGCCTGGCCCGTGCGGAGCCCGCTAGACAGGGAATTCCGTGAGTGGGCGCGCTCAATTCTGCAGTTCGATCGGCACGGTATACATCAGGAGCCCATAGTCCTTTTCGTAGGCTCGTTGCAGACGCTCGACGATACGACCACAGAGCTGCGCATTGCCAATCACTTCGATGCGAATGTTGCCACCCTGTGTCCATCGTCCGGCCCGGGTGCCATGGGTGCCTCGACCTCGCGCATCAGTGATCGTGTAGCCCTTGGCGCCGAGGTCGGTGATTTCATCGATCAGCGTGTCCTCGAGAACGGCTTCACTGATGATGACCAGCAGGGTCATGGGTTGCGTCGTCATGTCGTTCACGCTCCAAGTCCATGGATGAATCGGGCCATCCATAAGTAAACCGGTATTCCAATAAAGATGTTGAACGGGAAGGTCATGCCGAGTGCGGCACCGATGGATAGCGCGGGGTTGGCCTCCGGTACCGCGATGCGCATGGCCGCCGGGGCAGCGATGTAGGATGCACTCGCGTATAGCGTGGCCAGCAGCATGGTGCCGCCGAGAGACAGACCCAGCGCCCAGCCGAGCAGGGTGCCGAGAATCGCGGAAAGCAGAGGCGTGACCACTGCGAAGGTCACCAGGAACGCCCCGTAGGCACGCAGGCCTGCGATGCGGCCGGCGGCGACCAGTCCCATCTCGAGAAGGAACAGCGCGAGGATGCCCTTGAAGAGGTCGAAGAACAGGATATCGAGCGGCTTGATGCCCTCACTTCCGGCGATGAAACCGATCATCAGGCCACCGGCCAGCAAGAGGATGCTTTTACCGAAGAGCACTTCATGGAGCAGCTTGCCCCAGCGCACACTGCCAACGCCGTGACGCGCCAGTATCACGCCGATCACCAGTGCCGGGATCTCGAGCAGGACCAGAAAAACGATCATGTAGCCTTCGAAGTCGATCTCCTCCTGTGCCAGCAGTGCGATGGCCACCGAGAACGTGACCACGCTGACCGATCCATAGTGGGCTGCAATGGATGCGGAGTCGGCGCGTGTCATGTGGCCCAGCAACCGGAGCACGGGGAAGGCGAGGAGCGGAATCAGCGAACCCACGGCGAGGATGAGCAGGGACGGTACGAGCAGTTCCAGCAACTCGAACTCGGCCAGTTTCACGCCGCCCTGCAGGCCGATGGCTAGCAGGAGAAAGATCGATAGCGCCTCGTAGATCGCCGAGGGGATTTTCAGGTCGGAACGGACCAGGCCCGCGAATACACCCAGCAGGAAGAACAGCACCACAGGTTCAAAATGCATGGCGGATTCCGAGGAGGGAGGTGGGGTTGCGGACGGCGCGCGGGCGGGGAACTGGCAGCGGGGAAGTACCCATGGTGCCAACGCGGTCCATGGTCACTCGGCCCAGTGACCCAGGTAGGCATTCATCACCTCGATCACGGCCTGGGCCTTGATCACCAGCCCGAGGTCGATCATTTCCGAGCCCATCACCGTCGCGTAGGTATTCGCCGGGACAGGACCGGGTACCAGCTGGTTGGCTTCCTCGCGGAAGAACACGGCCGCAATTACGCCGGCGAAGAGGAATTTCCGACTCTGATTGGGGCGCAGCAGGTCCGGCTGATAGACGAATACGGGGCTGCCGCTGGACCCGGGGTACACGGCGGCGTCGATCAGAAATTCCGGGCGCCCCTCGAAATCCAGCGCGATGGGGGTTGCCGTGGTGCCACGCCGCAGGATCGGCATCAGGTTTACGTGGTCCCAGACGCCGCTGGGATAGCCCACGAACAGCACTTCCTCGAGCGCGTCCAGGGTGAGCAGGGTTGCGGCATCGGGTGCCAGCCGGCTGTCGATCACGTGGTAGTAGAGTTCGACGCCCTGGTCCCGGGCCGCCTGCTCCAGCGGGCGCATCGGGACGATCGCAAGGTCCACCTCGGGATCCGGGTGCAGGAACCACGCGTGGGGAAAGTCATCGATGTTGAGCTGAAAGCGCTTTCCGATCAGCGGTTGCCCGTTGTGTTTCTGCGTAAATACCAGGCCGCCTCGGCGGACACCGTCCACGAGATGGCGATTGGTGACGATGAAGGTATGGGTGCCGCGCCTGTGCGCATGGCTGACCACGAACGCGGTCCCCGACCCCTCGCTGCCATCCTCGAGGACAGTGTCCACGCGGATGGTGTTGAACAGCAGTTTTTTGCTGAGCGTGTTGATTTCCATTGGCATCAGCGCGTCAGCCCCATGTAGAGCATGGGCAGTTTCTCGGGCAGGCGCTCGACCTGGTCGAGGACCGTGAAATTGTTGGCCCCGAAGATGCGCGACACATACTGGTCCGCATGCGGGTCGAGCGACAGGGCGTAGGTGGACACGCCGTTGCGCGCGAGTTCCTCGACCGCCCGCTTGGCGTCGTGACGCAGGTATTGGGGATCGCGGGTGTCGTTGTCGGCCGGTTCGCCGTCGGTGATGATGAACAGGATTTTCTTGTTCTTGTGCTGCTGTCCCAGGTATTCCCCGGCGTGACGCAGTGCGGCTCCCATTCGGGTCGAGTACGACCCTTCCATCCCGGCCAGGCGGGCCTTCACCAGGTCGTTGTAGGGCTGCTCGAAGTCCTTGAACCGGTAGTAGTGCACATCGTGCCGACCGTCCGAGCAGAAGCCGTGCAGCGCAAAGGGGTCGCCGATCCGGTCCAGCGCATCCGAGAGCAGCACCGTGGCGGACCGGGTCAGGTCGATGATGCTGTAGTCCTGTCCGCGGACCTTGTCGTTGGCGGATTCGGACATGTCCAGAAGCACCATGACGGCGAGATCCCGGACGTTGCGCTTGTAGCGCATCATGATGCGGGTATCGGGTTGTTGTCCGGTACGGATGTCGACCATGGCGCGAATGGCGGCGTTGATGTCGAGTTCGTCACCATCTTCCTGGCGGCGCAGGCGCTGCATGCCCTGGGGAATCATCGATTCGATCAGGAACTTGAGCCGCGAGATCACGGGTTTGTGATCGACGATGATCTTTTCAATGGTCTCCAGATCGCCGAGTTTGGGCTTACGTTCCAGCACCGTGACCCAACTCGGGCGCTCGAGCTGAATCTGGTAATCCCATTCGTGGTAGTGGAAGGGATCGGATACGGGCGTCTTGCCCTCCAGCTCGTTGATGGTCACGCCTTCCTGGTCGAGGTAGAACTCGGTCGGCAGCACCCAGATCTCCTGCGCGTCATCGCCGGCGAACTCGTAGTCGAGCGTGTGCACCATCTCCATCAGGCTGACGGTCTTGCGCACCTGCTTGGGCGCCCAGGTCGCCTCCAGAGCCGCGTCGAGGTCGTATTCCTCGGATTCCCAGACTGTACGGTTGTCGTCCCGGTAGATCGCCCGCAGCAGATCGGTGCGGGGATTGAACTCGGGCAGGGGCAGGGTGGCCAGGCTGTGCGACAGCTCGACGCCGATATTCCAGCTGACCTGATTGCTGGACAGGTCGTCCTGCGCGCGGAACAGCGCCACGCCCTGCTGCACCCAGGGGTGCGGGTCGCCGGGATCGAGCTCGAGTAAGGCGCGTGCGAGCCGGTTCAGCAGATCGCCGACGCTCTGCGGCGTGCCGTAATCGGCCGGCGGGTGCAGGGCAAGCCAGGAGGTGCGCATGTTGGGAAATTGTGCACAGGCCAATGCCTCCACTCGGGCGTCTTCCACGGCTTCGATGATGGCCATCTGCGCGAGGTCCAATGTCTCCATCGACAGCGGCTCGTGGGTGAATGCCAGGTGGGCTGCACAATGATTGGCGGCCGCGCGATACAGCTCGACACCGGGGACCACCGCATTCTCGGGTGTTTCGTCACCCTGGGGACGGTAGTCGTCGTAGGCATCGGCGATGTGGATCACGTAGCGCTCGATATAGGGCTTCAGTCCCTCGCGGCTTTCGAAGTCCCCGGCGGTGGGACGCAGGAAGAAGTCCCGCCCCCACATTGCGCGCAGATAAATGTTGAGGCGGCGCTGAACGTCCACGAACAGCGTGCCCTTGCGTTCCGTCTGGAGGACCGAGAGCGCATCGGGGCTCTGCAGCGAAAAGTAACGGACCTGCCCTTCGAAGTCGGTCTTGTAGGCCTGCGCGCCCCAGTTGACCCAGCGCCGGAACCCCCCCAGCGTGAGCTGGGTCAGCAGGCGGTCGAGGTTCTCCAGCATGGGGCGAAGACCGCGCGGTGCTTGCGCGAGCATGACCTGAAGCACGTTGAGATACGAACGGAACAGGCTCTCGTCGCCCAGCCGTTCGGCGGCAAGGGGAGCGGTGCCTACGATCAGCGTGAGAACCTGGCCCGAGGTTTTGGATGCCATGCTCAGCAGGAAGGTCACCATATCGGGCAGCGTGTTCTCGCCGATCGCCCGAGCCACTTGCGGCATTTCCTGAAGGTAGGTCACGACCAGTTCGTCGCTCCGGCCGAGGTGATGCAATGCCACCGCGCCCTTCAGGTAATTGTCCAGGCCCCGTGATGAAAACACGCGCGCGGCCTCGTGCCAGGCGCCTTCGAGCACATTCTGGGCATCGTTCGGGAGATCCTCGAGGATCTCCTTGTATTCTTCGAGATGTATGGCCATGGCGTCGGTGTGCGCGCCGCCACAGGCGGCGCACGGTGACCTCAGAAGTAGGTCGTTACGGCCGAATCCAGCGCGTCGCGCATGTCGGGATCGTCGGTGATTGGGCGTACCAGCGTGACTCGACAGGCGGCCAGCGGTGCGACGCCATTCGCGATCAGCGAGCCGGCGTAGATCAGCATTCGTGTGGAGAGGCCTTCATCGAGACCGTGCCCCTTCAGGTTGCGTGCACGCTCGCCGATGTGCACCAGGTTTTTCGCGACCTCGATGCCGACCCCGGACTCGTGAGCGACGATTTCCGCCTCGATGTCGTGCTCCGGGTAGTTGAAGTCGAGCGCGCCGAAGCGCTGCTTCGTGGATTGCTTCAGATCCTTCATCAGCGACTGATAGCCGGGGTTGTATGAAATGACGATCTGAAAATCCGGATGGGCCTCGATCAATTCGCCTTTCTTTTCCAGCGGCAGCACGCGCCGGGCGTCGGTCAGCGGGTGGATCACCACCGTGGTGTCCTGACGCGCCTCGACCACCTCGTCCAGGTAGCAGATCGCGCCGTGGCGGGCGGCGACCGCGAGGGGGCCGTCCTGCCAGCGGGTTCCGTTGGCGTCCAGCAGAAAGCGCCCCACGAGATCGGAGGCGGTCATGTCCTCGTTACAGGCTACCGTGATCAGGGGTTTGCCCAGCCGCCAGGCCATGTATTCGACGAAGCGTGTCTTGCCGCAGCCGGTGGGGCCCTTGAGCATCATCGGCATCCGGACCGAGTAGGCGGCCTCGTAAAGCTCCACTTCGTCGGCGACGGCACGATAGTAGGGCTCCTCGCGTACCAGGTAGGGTGCGAGAAGGTCGGAAGGTGCGCCGGTACTGGCCGGCCGCGCCGCCGCCGCGTGCTGCGCGACAGGCGGGGTATAGGACGTGCGGCGGGGTCCGTAGGTACGTATGACGGGTCCGTTAGGCATGGCAAATCACCTGCTGGGTTGGCTGATCAGTCGGGCCAGACGCGGTCTGGGAACAGTGCGGTACCGCTCTCGGGAACGCCTTCTGACGGAGGAGTCTTCCTGGCCGCCGTCCTGCGTGGCTTGGCGGGCGCCGGGGTGGTTTTCCGGGCGCTGGCGACCGGTTTGCGCGGCGCCGGCTTGGCCTTGGTGGCAGCCGCTTTCGGCTGGGCCACCGGTTTGGCGGGCGGGATCGCCTCGGGAGCCGCGGCTCCCGGTGCCTGGGTGGCCTTCGCACCGCGGACGCTGGCCGCGAGTTTTTCCTTCATGTTGGTCATGGTCCGATCACCTCGTTGATCACCGCTTCGATTTCGGCCGCCGCAGGTGCGCCCCGGCCGCCCAGTTGGTATACCGAGACACCTTCCAGCGCTGCCCCGCGGTAGATGGCGCGGCGGCGCATGACCGCTTCCAGCACCGGAATGTCGAACTCCGTCAGTGCTTCCCGCATCGATGCCGATAGTGCACTCCTCGGTTCAAGCTGGTTCAGGACCAGAAAGGCCTTGAGCTTGCGGTTCTCCTTTCGGGCTTCCTCGATTTCCTGCGGCAGTCGCAGGCTGGCCCAGAGATCCACCGGTGAGGGCAGGATCGGAATCAGCGCGACGTCGCAGGCACGCAGAGCCTGCAGGGACGCGTGGCTGTCCAGAGAGGGGGGGCAGTCGAGTACCGTGTAGCGATACGCCCGAAAAAGCTTGTGCAGGGAACGCGCATCCCACTTGCCCATCATCTGCTTCACGGTGGCCGGGAAGGGCGCATTGCCGAGCGCAGCCCACTGTCGAGACGAACCCTGCGGATCGAGGTCGATCACCACGGTCTCGCCGCGCTGGGACAGCCCGGCCGCCAGGTTCATCGCCAGGGTGGTTTTACCCGCCCC
>SLNI01000205.1 GCA_007133115.1 Thioalkalivibrio sp.
ATCTTCTTGCCATTGACGACCATGTTGCTGCCATCGACGGCGATATCGCCGTCGAAACGACCGTGTACGGAGTCATAGCGAAGCATGTAGGCCAGGTAATCGGGGTCGAGCAGGTCGTTGATCGCGACCACTTCCAGCTCGGGGAACTCCTTCGAGATGGCCCGGAAGGCCATCCGGCCGATGCGGCCGAAACCGTTGATACCGACTTTGATCGTCATTACTCAGTCTCCAGCTTTAGGGTGTTTTCTCAGGAAAAACGCCCGCCAGGATTTGGCGGGGCGGCATTCAGGCCAGGACGGATTCCGCAACGCTGACGAGGTTCTCGGCGGTGAAGCCGAAGTACTTCATCAGGGCACCACCGGGGGCCGACTCGCCGAAACGATCGAGACCCACAACGGCACCATCGAGGCCCACATACTTGTACCAGCCGGCCGTCGCGCCGGTTTCCACCGCCACCCGGGCCCGGACCGCGGCAGGCAGCACCGCCTCGCGGTAGGCCGGGTCCTGCTGCTCGAACAATTCCACGCAGGGCATGGACACCACGCGTACCTTGCGGCCCTGGCCCGTCAGCGTGCCCGCGGCCTCCTGCGCGATACCGACCTCGGAACCGGTGGCGATGAAGATCAGGTCGGGGGTACCCGCGCAATCCTGCAGCACATAGCCACCCTTGGCGATGTCCGCGACCTGTGCGGCATCACGATCCTGCGGTTCCAGATTCTGACGCGAGAGGATGAAGGCGGAAGGACCGTCGGTCCTCTCGATACCGGCGCGCCAGGCGATCGCGGTCTCGGCCGCGTCGCAGGGCCGCCAGACATTCAGATTGGGAATCAGGCGCAGGCTGGGCGTCTGTTCGATCGGCTGGTGCGTGGGACCATCCTCGCCGAGCCCGATGGAGTCATGGGTGAGCACGTAGAGCACACGCTGGCCCATCAGCGCGGACATGCGGATGCCATTGCGCGCGTAATCGGAGAAGATCAGGAACGTGCCACCGTACGGAATGAAGCCGCCGTGCAGCGCCACCCCGTTCATGATCGCGGCCATGCCGAACTCGCGCACCCCGTAGAAAACGTAGTTGCCGGAAGCGTCGTCACGACGGAGGCCCTTCGAACCCGAATGCATCGTGAGGTTGGAACCCGCGAGGTCGGCGGATCCACCCAGCAGTTCGGGCAGCGCCGGGGCGTACCCGCCGATCGCATTCTGCGAGGCCTTGCGGCTGGCGATCTTTTCGGCCTTCTCGACCACCTGGCTGACGAAGGCGTCGGCCTGGGCCTGCCAGTCGGAAGGCAGGTCGCCGCGCATGCGGCGCTCGAACTCGGCGGCCAGGCCCGGGTGGGCTGAGCGGTAGGCCTCGAAACGGTCGTTCCATTCGGCCTCGGCCTTCGCCCCGCGAGACTTGGCATCCCAGGCGGCCTGGATATCGGAGGGAATTTCGAACGGACCATGCGTCCAGCCCAGTTCCTTGCGGGCCAACTCGATCTCCTCGGCGCCCAGCGGCGCGCCATGGCACTCTTCCTTGCCCTGCTTGTTCGGAGAGCCGAAGCCGATCACGGTCTTGCAGCAGATCAGGGTCGGCTTGCCAGTCTCGGCACGGGCCTGCTCCACGGCGGCCTTGACGGCATCGGCGCTGTGACCGTCCACCGCGCGCACCACATGCCAGCCGTAGGCTTCGAACCGCGCAGGGGTGTCATCGGTGAACCAGCCCTCGACCTCGCCGTCGATCGAAATGCCGTTATCGTCGTAAAATGCGATCAGCTTGCCCAGGCCCAGGGTTCCGGCCAGCGCAGAGGCCTCGTGAGAGATGCCCTCCATGAGGCAGCCATCCCCCAGGAAAACGTAGGTGTGATGATCGACAACGGCGTGGCCGTCGCGGTTGAAGGTGGCGGCGAGCGCGCGCTCGGCCAGCGCCATGCCCACGGCGTTGGTCAGGCCCTGTCCCAGCGGGCCGGTGGTGGTCTCGACCCCTGCGGTGTAGCCGTACTCGGGATGGCCGGGCGTCCTGGAATGCAGCTGACGGAACTGCTTCAGCTCGTCCATCGGGAGGTCATAGCCGGAGAGATGCAGCAGGGAATACACCAGCATCGAACCATGCCCGTTCGACATGACGAAGCGGTCCCGATCGGCCCAGGAGGGGTTGGTCGGGTTGTGCTTCATGTAATCGTTCCAGAGGACTTCCGCGATGTCCGCCATGCCCATCGGTGCGCCGGGGTGACCGGAATTGGCTTTCTGTACCGCGTCCATAGACAGGGCGCGTATGGCGTTGGCAAGCTCTCTGCGGGAAGGCATGAGGATCTCCTGGCTGAAGTGTCGGTAAACGGGTCGGGGCTGCGTACCCAACGAAGCGCAGGAAACCACCGCTTGTTTTTTGTTTTTCTGGCTTCCTGCGCGACACGAAAGGCGGGTCATCGGCACATTTTTGCCGAGTACAGCCCTATATAAAGGCGGTGCATTTTGGCGACTTTCCCAGCCCGGGGCAAGTCCGCGCCGGACCGGGTCCGGAACGCACCACCACCACGACTTTTAGAAATACTCTGATAGAGACGATACAATAGCGCGGTTTTTTGCCCAGCCGCCCGCGCTTAGTGCGGGCCCGAACCCAGGAAGCACGCGCATGCCCAGCGGTTTTCTCTTCACTTCGGAGTCGGTTGCCGAGGGTCATCCCGACAAGATGGCGGACCAGATTTCCGACGCCGTCGTGGACGCGATCCTTGCGCAGGACCCCCACGCCCGTGTCGCGTGCGAGACCCTGACCAAGACCGGCATGGTGCTGCTCGCCGGCGAAGTCACGACGCGCGCCGTAATCGATTACGAGACGCTGGTGCGCGAGACCGTCTGCGCAATCGGATATGACGATTCCGATGTCGGGTTCGACGGCCGCAACTGTGCGGTTCTGAACGCCCTGGGACAGCAATCGGCGGACATCGCGATGGGCGTGGACCGGGACGTGACCGACCGCACCAACCAGGGAGCGGGCGACCAGGGGCTGATGTTCGGCTACGCGACCAGTGAAACCGACGTGCTGATGCCGGCACCCATCTACTACGCCCACAAGTTGGTCCGCCGCCAGGCCGATCTGCGCAAAAAGCGGCTGCTGCCGTGGCTGCGCCCCGATGCCAAGAGCCAGGTCACACTGCGCTACGAGGATGGGCTTCCGGTCGGTCTCGATGCGGTGGTGCTGTCCACCCAGCACGACCCGGCGATCGCCCAGAAGGACATTCACGAAGCGGTGATGGAGGAAATCCTCAAGCCGGTACTGCCCGCGCGCTGGCTCGATCAGTGCGCCCGCGACCAGATCCACATCAATCCGACTGGCCAGTTCGTGATCGGCGGCCCGGTCGGCGACTGTGGACTGACCGGGCGCAAGATCATCGTCGACACCTACGGCGGCATGGCCCGTCACGGGGGCGGTGCGTTCTCGGGCAAGGATCCTTCCAAGGTGGACCGTTCCGCGGCCTATGCCGGCCGCTACGTGGCCAAGAACATCGTCGCCGCCGGCCTTGCCGACAAGTGCGAGATCCAGATCTCCTACGCCATCGGGGTGGCCCGGCCCACCTCGATCAGCGTGCACACCTTCGGTACTGGCCGCATCGACGACACGCGGATCGTCGAACTGGTGCGCGCGCATTTCGACCTCCGCCCCTGGGGATTGATTCAGGCGCTGGATCTGCTGCGGCCCCTGTACCGCCAGACGGCCGCCTACGGCCACTTTGGCCGCGACGACCTCGACCTGCCCTGGGAGCGGGTCGACCGAGCCGCGGAACTCCGCGAGGCCGCGGGACTCCACTCGTAGCCGGTGCCCGTTGTGCACCCGCAAGGAGGAACGGAGCGCGGTGTGTTAGGCTTGTCGGCTGAATTTTTCCCTCTCGACAGGGCCAGCACCCCCACCCAAAGGGAGACTCGAACCATCTGAAACTGAAGTTCATCGGCTGAGGAGCGCTGCAGCGGCAACCCCGTCAGGCTCAGACTGATGTCTCCAATCTGTAACGGCGCTCATCCAGACTCACGGAGCCTTATCAACCATGAACGCTGTGATGAACCCCAAAACGAACCAGGATTACCTCGTCAGAGACATCGATCTCGCCGACTTCGGCCGCAAGGAGATCGCGATCGCCGAAACCGAGATGCCCGGCCTGATGCAGACCCGCGCGGAATTCGCGAAGGATCAGCCACTCAAGGGGGCCCGGATCGCCGGTTCCCTGCACATGACCATACAGACCGCGGTCCTGATCGAGACCCTCGAGGCATTGGGCGCCGAGGTCCGCTGGGCCTCCTGCAACATCTATTCGACCCAGGACCACGCGGCCGCGGCCATCGCCGCCAATGGCACGCCGGTATTCGCCCTGAAGGGCGAAACCCTGGACGAGTACTGGGATTACGCCCACCGGATCTTCGAGTGGCACGACGGCGGCACCCCGAACATGATCCTCGATGACGGCGGCGACGCCACGCTGCTGGTAATCCTGGGCGCGAAGGCCGAGCAGGACCCGTCAGTGCTGGACAACCCCGGCAACGACGAAGAGCGTGCCCTGTTCGCGTCCATCAAGAAGCGCCTGAAGGAATCCCCGAACTGGTACTCGAGCATCAAGAAGAACATCCAGGGCGTGACCGAGGAAACCACCACCGGCGTGCATCGTCTGTATCAGATGCAGAAGGAAGGCACCCTCCCCTTCCCTGCGATCAACGTGAACGACTCGGTCACCAAGTCCAAGTTCGACAACCTCTACGGCTGCCGCGAGTCGCTGGTGGACGCGATCAAGCGCGCCACCGACGTGATGATTGCCGGCAAGATCGCGGTGGTCTGCGGCTACGGCGATGTCGGCAAGGGCAGCGCCCAGTCGCTGCGCGGCCTCGGCGCTACGGTGTGGATCACCGAAATCGACCCGATCTGCGCCCTGCAGGCGGCGATGGAGGGCTATCGCGTGGTCACCATGGAAGACGTCGCGGACCAGGCCGATATCTTCGTGACCGCCACCGGCAACATGAACGTGATCAACCACGATCACATGGCGCGCATGAAGAACCAGGCCATCGTCTGCAACATCGGGCACTTCGACTCCGAGATCGACGTCGCCAGCCTGCGCCAGTACCCGTGGGAAAACATCAAGCCGCAGGTCGATCACATCATCTTCCCCGACGGTAAGCGCATCATCCTGTTGGCCGAGGGCCGCTTGGTGAACCTGGGTTGTGGCACCGGGCACCCGAGCTTCGTGATGTCCAACTCCTTCACCAACCAGACGATGGCCCAGATCGAGCTGTTCGCCCACGGCGACCGCTACGAGAACAAGGTCTACGTGCTGCCGAAACACCTGGACGAGAAGGTCGCCGCCCTGCACCTGCAGAAACTCGGCGCCAACCTGACCCAACTGACCGACGAACAGGCGTCCTATCTCGGACTGCCGGTGGAAGGGCCGTTCAAACCCGAACATTACCGGTACTGAGCACGGCCACCCGCACCCTGCAGGAGCGCCCCCCGGTCGCAAGGATCCGCACAAACATCGGCGGAATCCGGTCGCGGCCGGGGGGCGCTTGCGCTCGGGTCGGAACCCCACCTTAGCCTTTGAGGACCCAAGGATGAATTCTGTCGTCGGCAGCAAGCCTCTGTTCAGTTTCGAGTTTTTTCCACCCAAGAACGAGGAGGGCGCGGAACGCCTGCGCCGGACCCGCGCCCGTCTCACCGAACTGGGGCCCGCTTATTTCTCGGTAACCTTCGGCGCCGGAGGCTCGACCCGCGACCGCACCCTGGAAACCGTTCTGGAAATCCAGCGAGAAGGGCGGGTGGCCGCGGCGCCCCACGTCTCCTGCATCTCTTCGACGCGAGCGGAACTGCTGGATCTGCTCACCACCTATCGCGACCAGGGCGTGCGCCGCCTGGTCGCGTTGCGCGGCGACCTCCCCTCGGGCGCCGGTGGCGGGCTGGGTGAGTTCCGCTACGCGGCGGAACTGGTCGCCTTGATCCGGGAACGGTTCGGGGACCACTTCAGCATCGAGGTCGCGGCCTACCCCGAGTTTCACCCGCAGGCGCAGAACGCCGAGAAGGATCTGGAACATTTCCGGCAGAAGGTCGAAGCCGGCGCCGATTCCGCGATCACCCAGTATTTCTACAACGCCGACGCGTACGCGGCCTTTCTGGACCGGGTGCGGGCCATGGGCGTGACGATCCCGATCATTCCGGGGATCATGCCCGTGACCAATTACACCCAGCTGGCCCGCTTCTCGGACGCCTGTGGCGCGGAAATCCCGCGCTTCATGCGCAAGCGACTGGAGGCCTACGGCGACGATACCGCGTCGATCCGGGCCTTCGGCGTGGATGTGGTGAGCCGCCTCTGCGAACGTCTGCTGGACAACGGGGCGCCCGGCCTGCACTTCTATTCCATGAACCAGGCCGCCCCCTCGGAGGCCATCTGGAACAACCTCGGCATCGGCAACCGAGGCTGACCCGTGCGCTGCCCACGGCTGCTGGTGGAAGAAACCCTTCGCGAAGGCCAGCATCTCGAACTGCCTCCCGAGGTTCTGCGCCACGCGGTATCGGTGCTGCGACTGCGCGACAGAGCCGAGTGCCGCGTGTTCGACGGCCGGGGTTCGGAATATCAGGCAACCCTGGAACTGGCGGGGCGGCGTTCAGGGTTCGTTCGTCTGGGCCGCGTCGCCGCCTCGCCCACCACCCCGCGACGCCCGCTTCGCCTGTTGCAGGGCGTGGCCCGGGGCGAGCACATGGACCTGGCCATCCAGAAGGCGGTGGAACTCGGCGTGAGCGAGATCTGGCCGGTGCTCACCGTACGCAGCCGCTCCGGCGCCGCCCATCGGGGTCTGGACAGCCGGTTGCGACACTGGCAAGGCGTACTGAGAGCCGCGGTCGAGCAATGCGGTCGAAACGAGTTGCCCGGACTGGAGCCCCCGCGCGATTTCGAGTCAGCCCTGGCTGCCCTGCCCGCGGGAGACCTGCGGGTCCTCGCCGATGCCGCCGGGGATGCGCCCGGAACCTGGCGGGCGAACGCATCCATCGACCCAGACACGACCATCACGTTGCTGGTCGGGCCCGAGGGTGGGCTTGAACCGGATGAGCGGGACCAGGCATATGCCGCAGGGTTTCGTGGCCTGGCCATGGGGCCGAGGGTGCTGCGCACCGAAACCGCGGCCATCGCGGGATTGACGATTCTGCAGGTGCTCTACGGCGACCTGGGTTGAGACTCCATCCCGAACAGAAGGTCGCGCAGATCCTCGACGGCGCGGCGCTGGCGCAATAATGCGTTCGAGGCATTCCCGACCGACGCGCTGACCGCCTGGCTCATCTGCTCCAGACGTTCCCCCAGGTCCGGTGGCATCGTGACCGCACGATCTTCCGGGACCGGCGGATCCGGCGCTTGGGCCACGGGGACGAGAGGACACTCAGCCAACAGTTGCTCCAGCCCCTGCATCTCCAACGCGGCCTGCGCCAACGCCTCGACCGCTCGCTGGCGCCAAAGCTCGACCTCGTCCACCTTGGCCCGCGTGACATCGGTTCCGGAATCCAGCTCAGCACCCGCATGGGTTACCGCGAAGTCGGGGGCCGCGGTTTCAGGGGCAGCCCCACCCTCGAGCGCCGCAAAAGCCTGCGCCAGGCGGGCCATCTCGGCCTG
>SLNI01000238.1 GCA_007133115.1 Thioalkalivibrio sp.
CTCGCCAGCAACCTCGCGCTCACGGCTTATGCCGTGACCGGCGACCGGAACGAACTGGCCATCACCGGCGCGGCTCTGGCCGCCCTCATGGCCGTGCAGCTACCCAACAGTCGCCAGATGGAAGCAGAAGCCGACCGCATTGGCATCGAGCTCGCCGCCCGGGCCGGGTACCGACCCGATGCAGCTGCCCAGCTCTGGGCGAAGATGGCGGCGGAAGGGGGCGCACGGCAACCGGTGTTCCTGAGCACCCATCCCGCGCCGGCATCGCGACAGCGCGATCTGCAAGCGCAGGCGGTACAGGTACAACCGCTCTACGAACAGGCGACCCGCAGCCGCCTCCCCCGGCACCCGGTGCGCTGACCCGGCGGCGGCGCACCGCGCAGGGGGCGTACGTATGCGCGCCACCCCCCGAACGACTACACTTTCCGCCTTCCCACACGGACTCCGAAACGCCATGTCCAAGACCTTCACGCAGCGAGCCCTCGACTATCACGAACAGTCTCCCCCCGGAAAACTGGGCATTCACGTCACCAAGCCCACGGCCACGCAGGAAGACCTCTCGCTCGCATACTCCCCGGGTGTGGCCGCGCCCGTTCGGGAAATCGTCAAAGATCCCGATGCCGCCTACCGGTACACCGCGAAAGGCAATCTGGTCGCGGTCATCACCGACGGCACCGCCGTGCTCGGGCTCGGCAACGTCGGACCCCTCGCCGCAAAGCCCGTGATGGAGGGCAAGGGCGTCCTGTTCAAGCGCTTTGCCAACATCGACGTCTATGACATCGAGGTCAACGCGCCCCAGCCCGAGGAGTTCATCAATACCGTTGCGCGCATCGCGGGAGGCTTCGGCGGGATCAATCTCGAGGACATTGCGGCTCCGCACTGCTTTGAAATCGAGAAACGGCTCTCTGAGCGTCTGGACATCCCGGTGTTCCACGACGACCAGCACGGCACGGCCATCATCACCGCCGCAGGCCTGCTGAATGCACTGGAAATCCAGGGGAAGAAGCTCGAGGACGTCCGCATCGTCTGCGTGGGCGCGGGTGCCGCCGGGGTCGCGTCGATGCGTCTGCTGCTGCGCCTGGGCGCGCACCGCAAGAACATTTTCATGATCGATCGCAAGGGCGTGATCCACGACGGCCGCACAGACCTGAACGAATTCAAGCAGATCTTCGCCCAGGACACCGAACTGCGCACCCTCGACGATGCCTGCGTCGGCGCCGATGTCTTCATCGGACTGTCCGGGCCGGATCTGATGTCCCAGGATATGCTCCGCTCCATGGCGGCGCGCCCGATCGTCTTCGCGCTGTCCAACCCGGATCCGGAAATCATGCCGGAACTGGCCCACGCCACCCGTGACGACCTGATCATGGCGACCGGCCGTTCGGACTACCCGAACCAGGTGAACAACGTGCTCGGCTTCCCGTTCATCTTCCGGGGTGCGCTGGACGTCCGCGCGCGCCACATCACCGACGAAATGCATGTCGCCGCAGTGCACGCGCTTGCGCAGCTGGCTCGCGAGCCTGTGCCCCAGAGTGTGCTGGACGCCTATGGGAAGCAAGATCTCGCTTTTGGGCCCGAGTACATCCTGCCGACCCCGTTCGACCCACGCCTGATCGACACCATCCCTGCAGCCGTGGCACAGGCGGCTCGGGAAAGCGGTGTGGCCCGCATCTGACCAGACCATACTCGGTGGCTCCCCGGAAGCGAATCCGGATCCTGCGCGTGCGGTCCGATACCGATCCTGAAAGCACAAACCAGAGGGCAGAGAGATGTTGAAGATCGCCATCATCGGAGCGGGCCGCGTCGGGGAATCCACGGCCCAGTTTCTTGCCGAGTCCGACCTGGCCCGCGAGATCGCACTGCTGGATGTGCGCGAGGGTGCCGCAGCGGGTGCGGCCCTCGATATCCAGGAAACCGCCCCCCTTTTCGGATTCGATGCGCGGCTCGTCGGAGACACCGACCCCGGCGTGATCGCGGGTGCGGAACTGGTGATCATCACCGCGGGACTGCCCCGCAAGCCCGGAATGTCGCGCTCCGACGTGTTGGAGAAGAACGTCGAGATCCTGGATAACATCCTGGTCGACGTCGTACGCGAAGCTCCGGACAGCCAGATCCTGGTGGTGTCCAATCCTGTGGACGTCCTGACCTACCGGGCCTGGAAGAACACCGGTTGGGACCGCTCGCGAGTCTTCGGACAGGCGGGTGTCCTCGACGCTTCCCGCATGGCTGCGTTCGTCGCGTTGGAGACCGGGCTTTCCACCCGGGACATCCATACCCTCGTGCTGGGCGGTCACGGCGACGCAATGGTGCCCATGCTGCGCTACTCGGGAATCAACGGCATCCCACTGCATCACTTCATGAGTCAGGAAGCCATCGATCGCATCGTCGAGCGCACCCGGCATGGCGGTGCCGAAATTCTCGCGCTGAAGCAGACGTCCAGTGCCTACGATGCGCCGGCCGCGGCGATCAAGGCCATGGTCGAATCGATCGTCCTCGACCGCCGCCGCGTGCTGCCGACCGTGGCCATCCTCGATGGCGAGTATGGGGCGCGCGACGTCGCGATGGGCGTCCCCTGCATCCTCAGTGCGCAGGGTATGGAAAAGATCGTGGAACTGGAACTGAACGCCGAGGAACGCCAGGCCTTCGAAGCGTCGCTGGCCGGCGTGCGCACCGACATCAGCCGCCTGAAATGAGCCGGAACCCAGTCTTCACCCGGCCCCGGAGGCTGCCGGGCATCCTGGCTTCAAGCGTTCTCGGGACGTGGCTCGCCATGGCATTGCCCTTGCCGGTCCAGGCGCACCCACACGCATGGATCGACCTGGAAATTCTGCTCGAAGCCAACGCGGAAGATGCGGTCGATGTCCTCGAGCAGACCTGGGTCATCGACCCGACCTACAGCCGCTACCTGTACGACGATGCCATGACTCAGTTCGAGGGCGAAACCCCCGAAGAGAAGCTGGCCAACCTCGGCGCCGAGATCCTGGAGAACCTGGCCGAGTACGACTGGTATACCGAGCTGTACGCCGACCAGACGCGCATCCTGGTGCATCCCGAGGGTAGCGCTGAATTGAACATGCAGGACGGACAGATCCGGTTTCGTTTCCGCACCCGGCTCGCGGAACCCGTGGATCCCCGGGCCCGTGTCCTGCGCTACGCCATCTACGACCCGACCTATTTCATCGAGCTGCTCCACCACGCCGAAACGCCCCCACGCCTGAACCTCAGTGATGGAGCCTGCGCGATGGACG
The DNA here is from genome assembly GCA_007133115.1 of Thioalkalivibrio sp. Lineage (GTDB taxonomy): Bacteria > Pseudomonadota > Gammaproteobacteria > Ectothiorhodospirales > Ectothiorhodospiraceae > Thioalkalivibrio. The sequence goes on from SLNI01000238.1 coordinate 3,249, forward strand.
TCCGCACTCCTCGGCCAGACCCGGCAGTGGTCGCGCGCGCCCTGGCCCTGGACTACAACCAGAGCGGGGAGGCCGATCTGGGCCGGCACTTCGCTGAACGGGTGACCGTCCAGTGCGACTGACATGCGGCGCATCCTGCTATTCAACAAGCCCTATGGCGTCCTGACGCAGTTCACCGACCGCGAAGGAAGACCCACGCTCGCCGACTACATTCCGATCCCCGGCGTACATCCCGCGGGCCGCCTGGACCGGGATAGCGAGGGGTTGGTGGTTCTTACGAACGATGGACCGCTGCAGGCCCGGCTCAGCGACCCCAGGTACCATGCCAGCAAGACCTACTGGGTGCAGGTCGAGGGTGTTCCGGACGAGGCCAGCCTCGAAGCCCTGCGAGCGGGCGTGGAACTGCGCGACGGCCTGACGCTGCCCGCCGGGGTGCATAGGACAGATCCGCCCGAAATCGAGGCACGGGATCCGCCGATCCGGTTTCGAAGACAGATCCCGACCTGCTGGCTTTCGATGACACTGACCGAGGGCCGCAACCGCCAGGTGCGCCGGATGACGGCCGCAGTCGGTCATCCCACCCTGCGCCTGGTCCGGTACCGGGTGGCCTCCTGGACCCTGGACGGGATTCCACCCGGGCAATTCCTGGAGGTTGCCACTCGCTGAAGCGCCGTTTCGGAATTCTCGAAAAGGGTTTTCGCACCATTGCATTACAGGCACAACTTCAGGAAGATGGGATGAAGACGGACCATCCTCGACCGGAGTCAATGCGATGCGAATCGGCCCCTGTGCAGGCAGACTGCTCTGCCTGCTGGTTCTCAGCGTGGTTCCTGTCGTTCACGCATCGGCCAGCCCCGATTTCAGCATGGAACGCAGCCTGTTCCTGATCGCCGAACGGGCGCTACAGCAGGACGAGCGGGGACTGATCGCCACACGCGAGGTGCTGGGCGCGTATCCCCTGCTGCAATACCTCGAATATCGCCTTCTCGCACGCAACCTCAGTGCCGCGGATCCTGAATCCGTCGCCGCATTCCTTGAGAACCATGCCGACGGACCGTTGGCGGCAATGCTCCGCAACAGTTACCTCGACCATCTCGCAAAGGAAAGGAACTGGCGCGCGTTTCTGCGTTTCGCCGGGGACGGGTCCGGCCTGTCCACCGAGCGGACCTGTTTCCGCATGCAGGCCCTGCTGAACACAGGTTCGTCCGCAGCAGCCCTGGACGGCATCGAGAGCATCTGGCTGCATGGGCGCTCGCAGCCCAAAGCCTGTGACACGGCATTGAATGCATGGCGCTCCGAAGGAGGCCTCACGCCGGAGCTTGCGTGGCAGCGTCTGGAACTGGCGATCGCGGCCGACCAGACCGGGCTCGCCCGCTACCTGCGGCGTTACCTCGCACCTGCGGACAGTCCATGGGCGGATCGCTGGATTGAACTCGAGGCCAACCCGGAGCGACTGTTGCAGGCCGGGTTCCGGGCCGGAGACCACCCCGTGGCGGGCCGCATCCTGGAAAGCGCCTTCCTGCGCTGGGTCCCACGCGATCTCGAAAGTGCACTCGCGGGCTGGCAGACGCACGGACATCGGCTGAACCTGGAGCCGGAACACCAATACCGCATCCAGCATGCGCTCGCACTGCGCCTCGCGGTGCGCAGCCATCCGGAAACGCTGGCGTTCATGGCCCGCCTGCCGGATGCGGCCTTCGACGACCAGCTGCGCCAATGGCAACTGCGCGCGGCGCTGCGCAGTCAGGACTGGAACACGGTGCTGCGCGCAGTCGACGGCATGGACGCGGAAACCCGGACCGAGGCTCCGTGGCAATACTGGCGGGGCCGGGCACTCGAGCGAACCGGGAGTCGGGACGCGGCTCTGGCGGCCTATCGAGTGGCTGCACAGGAACGGAATTTCCACGGCTTTCTCGCGGCCGACCGCCTGGGCCAACCCTACCGGATCGGGCACGAGCCGCTGCAGGTTTCGGCGGAGGTTCTCGATCGTGTCGCCCACCATCCTGCCATCCTGCGCATGCGTGAACTCGTGCTGCTGGAACGCTTTCCGGAAGCCCGCCGCGAATGGTCCCACGCGATCGACCGACTGTCCCCGGCGGAACAGGAAGCGGCCGCACGCCTGTTCTCGGACTGGGGCTGGCACGACCGGGCGATCTTTACCGTGGCCCGCGCGCGCAGCTGGGGGGACATCGACCTGCGCTTCCCGCTCGCCTTCGACGACCTGATCCTCACCGGTGCCCGCGAACAGCAGATCGATCCCGCTTGGGCAATGGCCATTGCACGCCAGGAAAGCGCATTCCTGCACGACGTACGCTCGGGCGCCGGGGCACTCGGCATCATGCAGATCATGCCAGCGACCGGCCGCACGGTGGCCACGGCTGCGGGGGTCCGGATACGCAACGATGCCGATATCCTGAAGCCCGAGAACAATACCCGGCTGGGCACGTATTATTTGCGCCGCAACCTCGATGGTTTCGGCGGACACAGCCTACTCTCCACGGCGGCGTACAACGCCGGCGCACACCGGGTCCGCCAATGGCTCCCGGCGAATGGCGCGATGGAACCGGACATCTGGGCCGAGTTGATCCCCTTCCACGAGACCCGGGATTATGTCCAGCGGGTGTTTGCCTACCGGATCATCTATGCGGTGCGCCTGGGGCTGACGCCGCCCTCAATGGACACGCTGCTGTTTCCGATCACCCCTCAGGACCGGCTGGCCCAGTCGCGCGAAAGCCATCTCGCCAGTCTCGGGATTGCGGGCCCAGCCCTGGTATCGACGCGGGACTTCTGTGACGCGCCGGGCTACACCAGCGCGCGTTGCCTGTAGCGACCCTGGCACCGTCGGCGGGACAATCATGAACGCGGCCCCATGGATCGAGGCCGCAAGCCGGGCGATTGCCCAGGCAACCGGTCAGCCTTTCCACCCGGCCCACGGCACCGGGGTCAGCGGCGGATCGATCAGTGAAGCCAGCGTGTGGACCGGAAAGGACGGTCGGCGTTTTTTCATCAAGCGCTCCCACAGCGACCACCGCCTGATGTTCGAGGCGGAGGCGGCGGGACTCCAGGAACTCGCGCAATGCCGGGCGTTGCGTACCCCCCAGGTGGTAACGATCGCCGATAGCCCGGAAGGCTGCGTTCTGGTGCTGGAACACCTTGCGCTCGGGGGGCGCCGCGATGAACGTGCGCTCGGACTCGGAGTAGCGGCGCTGCATGCGATCACGGCGAAGAGTTTTGGCTGGACGATGGACAATTTCATCGGCCGCACGGCACAGCTCAATCCATGGTCACAGGACTGGCCGGATTTCTATCGCCATTACCGGCTGGCCCATCAACGCGAGCTCGCGGAAAAACGTGGCGCCAGCCGCTCACTGCTCGACGCAGTCGCCCGGCTGGAACAGGAGACGCGCGGGTTCTTTACCGATCACCATCCGCAGCCGTCGCTGCTGCATGGTGATCTCTGGGGCGGCAACTGGGGGTTTCTCGCGCAAGGTGTACCGGTCGTGTTCGACCCCGCGGTGTACTTCGGCGACCGGGAGGCGGACATCGCCATGATGGAACTGTTCGGCCATCCGGGTGCCGATTTCTTTGCCGCCTACGGGGAACGGCTTCCGTTGAATCCGGAATATCCGGTGCGCCGGGAGCTCTATAACCTTTACCATATCCTGAATCATTTCAACCTGTTCGGCGGCAGCTACGCCGTTCAGGCCGAGCGTATGGCACGTGGTTTGCTTGCTGAGCTTGGCTAAAAAGGGCAAGTGCAGGAATAGCCAATCTATTGCAAACTGGCGCGATTCGGCTGCGGCGTGTCGGGCAAGCTGATCGGGTACCGATCTTTCCGCAGGACCCAGTGGGGTGCGCGGAACCGTGTTGAACCCCGTACCCGCCTGCAGTGACCCACTCTGGCCCTTGCGGCTCGAATACCATCCAAACGAGGTTCACGTCATGGATTTTGCAGTACTGCTTCGCCCCGAAACGATCATTCTGGCCATACTGCTTGCGCTCGCGGGCACACTCATCGGCTTCGCGGTGGGCAAGGGCCTGCAGGCACGCCGGAGCGAGGAAGCCCTGGATGCGGCACGCAAAACACATCTTCGGGCGCTCGCGGGCCTGGATGCCGATCACGCGGAGTCGCTCGCGAAGCTGCGGGACGGACATACCGCGGAAACCGGAAAACTCAAACAGGAGTACAACCGGGCGATAGAGGCGGCACGCGCGGATCAGGCGAGCGAAATCAAGCGCGTCAATGATGAGTACAGTGCTCTGGTCGAGCGGCTGAACGAGGCCAACATCTCCAATATTCGGGAGATTCGAGCCGAATATGATGGCCAGTTCGCCTCCCTGCGCGACCA
>SLNI01000234.1 GCA_007133115.1 Thioalkalivibrio sp.
TCTCGCTTTGGACCGTCGGTCTGGTTCTTCTGGGAGCGATGCTCTCCGTGCACGGGTGCTCGCCGCGCCCCGAGCCCCTGTCGCTGTTGCCGTCCAATGCGGTGATTCTGGCGTTCGGGGACAGCCTGACCGCAGGCACCGGAGCCGAACCGCCACAGTCCTACCCCGCGCAACTGGAACGGCTGACCGGACATCGCGTGGTCAACGCCGGCCGTCCCGGTGAATTGTCGGCAGCCGGTCTCGAACGTCTTCCCGCACTGCTGGATCTGCACGAGCCAAGCCTGCTGATCCTGACCCATGGAGGGAATGACCTGCTGCGCCGCATGAACAGCGACCAGACACGCAACAATCTTTCCGAGATGGTGGCGCTGGCCCGCGCCCGCGAGATCGAAGTCCTGCTGATCGCGGTTCCGTCACCGACTCTGCTGCGGCTGCGCAATGAGCCGCTCTACGGGGAACTGGCGTCCGCCCTGCGCATACCGATCGAGGAACGTTCCCTGGTCCACATCCTTTCGCGGGACAGCCTGAAAGCCGATCCGATCCATCCCAACGCCGAAGGCTATCGATACCTTGCCGAGAGTATCCACCAGCTCCTGCTCGATACGGGAGCGCTTCTGGCCCGGTGAGTGTGCGGTTCAATCGAGCACCGAAGCGGAAGATCGTAGTGGCGATCCGACTCGGGGGGATTTCGGTGCCAAACAGCAATCGGTCATTTTTTGTTCTATCCTTCCTGGTTAACGAAAGCAACCCACTTCAGTCGACCCGGAAACCATGAAAACCATCCGTGCATTGGGGGGCCTGACACTGGCCACATTCCTGTTCGGGCTCGTTCAGCCCGGCATGACACAGTCGTATGGAAAGTGGGGTGCCGCCACGGGCACGCATTCCTCTGTTATCCGAAGCCAGGAACCTACGACTGCCGCGGGTTCCTTCCAGGGTCGGGCCGAGTATCCGCCACCCGGATATCTCGCTGAGTTCGAGGAAGGCCGTGGGGTACGCGCCGCGCGCGCTGAACGCGAGTCCGCCGGCGAATTCGCCCCGTTCTCGCCGGGTGGCTTTCCCGGCAGCGCCAGCCGCAACGCGCCCGGTCCCGAATTCGCGCCTGGCGGCTATGACCTGCATACGCCCGCCCCGCAGTCCGGGGTGCGGGGGTCTGCAGCGCACGGCGAGCAGCGCTGGTCGTCCCGAGCCGGACCGCCGATCCATGAGCCGTCCTGGCCGAACGCCCCCTCGGCCCGCTTTCCGACACGACCGGAATTCGCATCCGACAATCTCGAACCGGGGCGCCATGAACCGATGCCCGGGCCACGGGGTGCGGCTCCCGCCTATCCCCCGCAGAACCCGGGCTGGCCGTACTGACCGCGCGCCCCGAACTCAGCGGGCCTTGCGCCAGATCAGCGTCAGGTTGTGTGCCGGCATGGGTACGACCGTGGCCAGAACGAGGCCCTGCTCGCCAGCCTCCCGACGCAGGTCGTTCAGATTGCGCACGCCCATCCCCGGATCGACCCGTTGCAACGACAGATCAAACGCTGCATTCGACGGCGCCGTGTGCTCACCGTCGATGGCAAACGGCCCGTACATCGCGAAGACACCCCCATCACGCAGAGTCCGCCCCACGCCCGCAAGCGTCACCAGAACCTCGGGCCAGTGCATGATGTGCGCGGTATTGGCGGTAAACGCGTAGTCGAATGTCTCGCGGGGCCATTCACCGGCAACATCGAGAACAAGAGCGGGGAGCAGGTTGTCCAGGCCCGCCTCCTGGCGCCAGGCCTCAATGCCCTCCACATGCTCGGCCACGTCACTGGGTCGCCAGACCAGCTCAGGCAGCGCACGCGCAAAGTGGACCGCATGCTGCCCGGTGCCACTGCCGATTTCGAGAACCTTCCCAGGCGCCTGGAACCACTGACGAAGCACCGCGAGGATCGGATCCTTGTTCTGCTCGGCCGATTCCGCGAAAGGCTTGTACACGGTTCAGCCCCTCGTCAGCCGGGGACGCAACCACGCCAGGGTGGCCGTGGTGGCCGGATCGTGAGGATGCCCTGCGGCAGGGCTCGCGAAATCCTCCAGCACCCGCCCGGCGAGCTGCTTGCCCAGTTCCACGCCCCACTGATCGAAGGCGTTGATTCCCCAGAGCGTGGCGAGCACGTAGATCTTGTGTTCGTACAGGGCGACCAACGCCCCCAGCGCCGACGGATCCAGGCGCTCCATCAGAATTACGGTACTGGGCCGGTTCCCCGGAAAACTGCGGTGGGGCGCCAGCCGCTCGATCACGTCCGGCGGAAGTCCCTCGGCCGCCATCTCGCGCGCGGCCTCGTCCGCGGTCTTGCCCAAAGCCAATGCCTCCGCCTGCGCCACGAGATTGGCCAGCAGAATGGGGTGGTGCTCGGGCAAGGCATGCTCGGCATGCGCGACGCCGATGAATTCGGTGGGCTCCCAGCGCGTACCCTGGTGCAGTAACTGGTAAAACGCGTGCTGACCATCGGTACCCACCGCACCCCAGACCAGGGGTCCGGTCTGCTCGGTGACCGGCGTGCCATCATGCCGGACGCCCTTGCCCAGACTTTCCATCTCGGCCTGCTGAAGGTAGGAGGGCAGCAGCTTCAGCCGTTCATCGTACGGCAACACGACCCGGGCGCAGGCGCCCAGAAGGTTGTGATTCCAGATATCGACAAGCGCCATCCGGAGCGCGGCATTCCCGCGAGCGCCGGATTCCAGCACATGCCGGTCCATCGCGTGGGCGCCCCCGAGGAACGCCCGGAAGCCGTCCATGCCGAGATACAGGGCGATCGGCAAACCGATCGCGGACCACACGGAGTAGCGCCCACCCACCCAGTCCCAGAACCCGAACATGTTGCGGGTGTCGATCCCGAACTCGGCCACTCTGCCCGCGTGGGTGGAGACCGCGACGAAATGCCGCGCCACCGCCTCTGGACGCCCCCCGGCATGGCCGAGCAGCCAGGCGCGCGCGGAACGCGCGTTGGTCAGTGTTTCCTGTGTTCCAAAGGTCTTTGACGCCACGATGAACAGGGTGGTTTCGGGATCGACCGCGCGCAGCACGGCGTCCAATGCCGCACCGTCCACATTGGACACGAAATGCAGGTCGAGCGGACGGCCATCGACCGCCGCCGGAGCCATGGGCTGCAATGCCTGGCAAACCATCCGTGGCCCAAGATCGGAACCCCCGATTCCGATGTTCACGACGCTGCGGATGGCGCGGCCCGTGTATCCCGTATGCGTCCCAGCCCGTACACGCTCAACCAACGCCGCCATGGCATCGAGGACTTCGTGCACATCCTCCACCACGTCGTGTCCGTCGATCACGCATCGACTGCCGCGCGGGAGGCGCAGAGCCATGTGCAACGCAGCACGATCCTCGGTGGTGTTCACGTGCTCGCCAGCGCGCTGACGCTCCAGAGCGGACGACACTCCGGCCTCGTCCGCCAGCGCAAAGAGTGCATCCCAGGCTGTGGCATCGAGGCGTTGCCGGGTCCAGTCCAGGCGCATTCCAGCGACTTCAACGACGTCACGCTCGACCCGCCCCGGGTCGGTTTCCAGCAACTCACGCAGGGTGGTGGACTGCAGACGCCCGAGGGCGGCCGCCAGCTTCGGCGAGTGCAAGATGGAAAGGGACTGCGTCACGTTGACTCCTCGGTTGGCAACCGTAAACCGGTTAAACTCACTAAACTACCTTGGCGGTCGCGGCCAGACAACGCGTACCCGGAGCCCCAACATGCGCATTCTGTTTGCGAGCAGTGAAGCTTTCCCGCTAATGAAGACCGGGGGGCTCGGCGATGTCAGCGCCAGCCTGCCGGCCGCACTGAAGCGGCGACAACAGGATATACGCCTCGTCCTTCCCGCCTATCCGCGCGCCATCAGCCGGCTGGCTGGAGCGACCCGCCTGCCCGGACCGGACACGGCACCCTGGAGCCTGATCCAGGGGAACCTGCCTGGAACCAACGTCATCGTCTACCTCGTGGACTGGCCGGTGTATTTCCACCGCGACGGCGACCCGTACCGCGCCACCGAGGGCAGCGACTGGCCGGACAATGCGCAGCGATTCGCGGCCTTCTCGCAAGCGGTTGCGGCCATCGCCGTGAACCAGGCCCAAATCGACTGGGCACCCGAAATCCTGCATCTGAACGACTGGCAGACGGGGCTGGTGCCGGTGTTTCTGCGCGACCACCCACGCCGCCCGCCGACCCTCTTCACCATCCACAACCTCGCCTACCAGGGCCTGTTTCCCGGTTCTGTCCGGCACACGCTGGATCTGCCTCCGGACGTCTGGCATATGGAGGCACTGGAATTCCATGGCCAAATCTCGTTCATGAAGGGTGGCCTGATATTTTCGGACCGGATCACCACCGTGTCGCCCACCTATGCCCAGGAAATACAGACACTGGAGTCGGGAATGGGACTCGACGGTGTACTGCGGGCCCGTGCAGCCGACCTGCACGGCATCCTGAACGGTGTCGATTACCGCGAGTGGAACCCGGAAAGCGACGGTTATCTGGCCGCTCATTACAGCGCGGAAAACCTCTCCGGGAAAGCGCTCAACAAGCAGGCCCTCCAACAGGAACTCGGCCTGCCTGTGCGCCCGGACCTTCCCCTGCTCGGTCACGTCGGCCGCATGGTGCCGCAGAAGGGGATCGACCTTCTCCTTGAAGCCTGTGCCCCGCTGCTGGCCTCCGGAAGGATGCAGCTGGCACTGGTCGGGAGCGGCGCGCGCGAATTCGAGCAGGCAGCGCGCAACCTCGCCCAGACCTATCCGGAGACCTGCGGTGTGATGATCACGTACAACGAGGGACTCGCGCACCGCGTCGAGGCGGGCGCGGATGCATTCCTGATGCCGTCGCGCTTCGAGCCGTGCGGGTTGAACCAGATGTACAGCCTGCGCTACGGCACGCCACCGATCGTACACGCAACGGGAGGGCTGGCGGACACCGTGATCGACACGAACGCGGCAACGTTGGCCGATGGGACGGCGACCGGATTCTGCTTTGTTCCCGCCCACTCCGTCGCGCTGACCGGCGCGATCGAACGTGCATTGGCACTGTTCGGAGAACCGAAGCAGAAGGACTGGCAAACGATCATGCGTAACGGAATGCAGCGTGACTTCGGCTGGAGTCGCAGTTCGGCCGCCTATCTGGACTTCTATCGCGAACTGCGCGCCTCCACCCGGACCTGAGCCCGATTCCTTCGCCCAGCCACCGAGGTGGCTCGCGTATACTGCTCGCTCACATGAACAGGCGGCAAAACCGGCCTTCTGTTCGGCACACTTTTTGCTAGAACATTCTAGATCATGAACTCACCCGACGATCGTTTTTTGCCCAAGGACAAGGAGCTTCGTGCTCGTGTGCGGCTATTCGGCGAATTGCTGGGCCATGTGATCCGCCGGCAGGAGGGAGAAGTCGTCTTCGATGCGGTTGAAACCTTGCGCAAGGGCTTCCTCGCCCTGCGCAAGCGAGAGGATCCGCGGCTGCGCGAGCGCATGATGCGCTGCATCGTGCACCAGGATCCAGAGATGACCGAGCGCATCATCCGAGCGTTCAGCATCTATTTCAGCCTGGTCAACATCGCCGAAGAAGACCTCCTGTACCGTTGGCGCAGAGCCCAGGTCAGCAGCGACGAACCCCTTTGGACCGGTTCCTTCGATCGCACATTGCGCCAACTGCATGGCGAGGGTGTGTCCGCGGCGGACCTGGAGAGCCTGCTCTCCGAGCTCAGCTATATGCCCGTGTTCACGGCCCACCCCACCGAAGCCCGTCGGCGCACCACAATGCAGAACCAGCGGCGGGTCTTCCAGACCGCGGATCGTCTGAATCAGCCCAGGCTCGGGTCAGCCGAACGCAAGCAGCTGATCGCCGAACTGGAAACCGAAATCCAGATCCTGTGGCGCACCAATGAGGTGCGTGTCAAGAAGCCGCAGGTGCGCGACGAAATCAAATATGGCCTGTTCTACTTCGAGGAAAGCCTGTTCGAGGCCATACCCCTCGCGTACCGGTTCCTGGAAAAGGCCGTGCGCCGAACCTATGGAACCAAGCCTGATGGCACGCTCCCGATCCGCATCCCGGCCTTCCTGCGCCTGGGCTCCTGGATCGGCGGCGACCGCGACGGGAATCCCAACGTGACCCCCGGGGTCACGGTGCTCGCATGCCGCCTGGCCATGCAGGAGGTACTGCGGGAATACCTGAAGCGGGTCGGGCATCTCCGGAACGTGCTCACCCACTCCTCGCTAATCTGCGCCGTTTCCGAGGAATTCCAGGACAGCCTCGAATCGGACAACAGCATCGCTCCCGCCGTGTTCCAGGGCTTCATGGATCGGTATGAAACCGAGCCCTACCGACGCAAGCTGAAGATCATGGGGTACCGCCTGCAGGAGACTCTGAGAACCGTGGAGCGTCGGCTTGGGGGCGAACCCGCGATCCTCCCGACCGCTTCCGCCTACGGCGGCGCCGAAGCCTTCCTCAAGGATCTGCAGACCATCCGCGATTCCTTGGTGAGCCATGGCGAACGCAATGTCGCAGAGGGTGAACTCACTGACCTCATCCGGTTGGTCGAGACCTGCGGCTTCAACCTGCACCATCTGGATGTGCGCCAGGAATCGACCGTGCACTCCGCAACCGTGGCCGCGATTCTCGCTCAGACCGGTCTTGCTGACGATTATCCCGAACTGGACGAGACGGCGCGCCTTCGGCTGCTCGGGGAGTTGATCGATCAACCGGAACTGCCCGCGATCGACCGTGGGGCTCTGGACACCGAAGCACGTGAAACGCTCGAGGTCTTCGACGTGATCCGGCAGATGCGGGTTGAGGTCGGCTCGGACGGAATCGGCACCTACGTGATCTCGATGACCCACGCCGCCTCCCATGTACTCGAAGTGCTGTTGCTGGGGCGCCTGACCGGGCTGGCCGGGGATTCTGAGGGCCAGCCCTTCTGTCAACTGCGGATTGCCCCCCTGTTCGAGACCATCGAGGATCTGCTGCATGTCGAGCATGTCCTGGAAGGGCTTCTGGGCCATTCCACGTACGCGCGCATGCTCGCGGCGGGCGGAAACATACAGGAAGTCATGCTCGGCTACTCCGATTCCTGCAAGGACGGCGGGATCCTGGCCTCCAGCTGGAACCTGTACCAGGCGCAAAAGACGATCGTCGAGATCACCAACCGGTTCGGCGTCCGGTGCCAGCTTTTCCATGGGCGTGGCGGAACGGTCGGACGGGGAGGCGGCCCCACGCACGAGTCCATTCTGGCGCAACCGCCGGCGACAGTGCAGGGCCGCATCAAGTTCACCGAGCAGGGGGAAGTGCTGTCGTACAAATACAGCAACGTCGAAACCGCGGTGTATGAAATCGGCATGGGTGCGACCGGCCTGATCCTTGCGAGCTGCAGCCTGATCCGTGCGCCGCATTGCGATGATGACCGACACATGGCCACCATGGCCGAACTCGCGGCACTCGGGGAAGACGCCTATCGGGCGCTGATCGATCGCACGTCGGGCATCCTCGACTATTTTTACGAGAGCACGCCCGTGCAGGAGATCGGTTTCCTGAACATCGGATCACGCCCTTCGCACCGGCGCAAGAGCGACCGCTCCAAGAGCTCGATCCGAGCCATCCCCTGGGTTTTCGGCTGGGCGCAATCCCGGCACACCCTGCCCGCCTGGTATGGCATCGGCAGCGCTCTCGCCGCGTGGAGGGGGGATGATCCCGGACGCCTGGAAATGCTGCAGCAGATGTATCGGGAATGGCCCTTCTTCCGCTCGCTGCTGTCGAACAGCCAGATGGCCCTGACCAAGGCCGATATGGGCACGGCGTCGGAATACGCGACCCTGTGCAGCGACCCGGGCCTGGCGCGGAGGGTGTTCAACCTGATTGAGGACGAGTACCGGCGCACTGTGCGGGAAGTGCTGTTGGTGGCCCGTATCCAAACCCTGATGGACGAGAATCCGCTGCTTGCGCTGTCGCTGCAGCGCCGCGATCCCTACCTCGATCCGCTGAACCACATCCAGATCGATCTGTTGCGGAAATCGCGTGCGCTGGAAGCCGGGTTGCCGGTGGATTCCGACGAGGAAAATCCCTGGATGTCGCCGCTGGTGCGCTCGATCAACGCGATCGCAGCCGGAATGCGCAACACCGGCTGATCGGGAGGCCGGGCGGTCAGGCCGCCTGGACCGGAATGTGCCCGCCGGTGCGGGCGATCCGGTTGTCGCGGTCCAGGTACACCAGCTTGGGTGAGAACCCGCGAGCTTCGGCGGCATCGAGCTGGGCGTAGGCGCAGATGATCACACGATGTCCAACGGCGGCCTTATGGGCAGCGGCGCCGTTCACCGAAATCACGCCCGAACCCACCTCCGCCTCAATGGCGTAGGTAACGAAGCGCTCGCCATTGTCGACGTTGTAGATCTGGATCTGCTCGAACGGCAGGATCCCCGCAGCCTTGAGCAACTGGGTATCAATGGCGCACGAGCCCTCGTATTCGAGCTCGCAATGCGTCACGTGAGCCTTGTGCAACTTACCTTTGAGTAGTGTGATCAGCATGGAATCTGTCGCCGGTAACACCCGCAATCCGAGAATATTGTGCGGTGCATTATGAGGGAATCGTCATTCACCAGCAAACTTACCGTACCCAAACCGCAGGTTATCGATCAACCTCACCCCGTCCAGCCATGCCGCGGCCAACAGCACCAGATCGGTGTCGCCGGGTTGCGGCTCTCCGAGGTCGTCGGCACGTCGGATACTGAGGTAGTCAAGGTGGAAGCCGGCCTGACCCAGTCGATCGGCTGCGGCGGCAATCGGCTCCGAAAAGGCGGCGGGCCACGAATCGGCCTCCAGCTTGCAGGCTGCGACGACGTCGTACAGGCTTCGGTAGAGTTCCGGAGCCCGCTCCCGCGCCTGGGGCGACAGCCGGCTGTTGCGTGAACTCAATGCGAGGCCATCGTCCGCGCGTACAGTGGGCAGGGAATCGATAACCACCGGAAAATCGAGTGCGGCAACCATGGCCTCGATCAATCTGAGCTGCTGGTAGTCCTTCTGTCCGAACACCGCGACATCGGGCTGAACCAGGTTGAAGAGCTTCGCGACGACCGTGGCCACACCGTCGAAATGCCCGGGGCGGGACGCACCTTCCAGGAGGGTGGAAATTCCCGGAATCACCACCCGTACTTCCGAGGGGCCACCCTCCGGATACATCTCCCCGGCATCCGGGCAGAACAGCCCATCGACGCCAAGCTCGGCCAGTTTCTGCGCGTCCGCCTCGAGGGTACGGGGATAGGCCGCGAGATCGTCGGGACGATCGAACTGCAACGGGTTCACGAACACGCTGACCAGCACGCGATCGCCCCGTTCCCGAGCCCTGCGTACCAGCGCAAGGTGACCTTCGTGCAGGTTACCCATGGTGGGCACAAGGGCCAGGGTCTGAGTATCCCGCCGTCGCCACTCACGGCTCAACGCCACAACCTGGCGCCGGTCACGAAGGATGCGCATCATCCGCCTCTCAACCGAAGGTGTGGACGCCGGAAACCGGGAAGCTCCGGTTGCGTACCGCCTCGGCGTAGGCGGCGACCGCATCCTGGAGAGAACCGGTATCGGCCATGAAGTTCCGGGCGAACCGAGGGGGGCTGGGTGTCAGGCCGATGACGTCCTGCAGCACCAGCACCTGTCCATCGCACTCGGGACTCGCCCCGATGCCGATCACTGGCGCGCGCGCGCCATGGACGATGCGCGCGGCCAATGCCTCCGGCACCCCCTCGAGCAGCAGGCATTGCGCTCCCGCCTGCTCGAGTTCCAGCGCCTCCTGCTGCATCCGATCGGCGGCACCCGTTTCGCGCCCCTGGACCCGGTACCCACCGAACCGGTGCACGGCCTGCGGGGTCAGGCCCAGATGCGCACACACGGGGATGCCCGCCATGACCATGCGGTGCACGAGTTCCACGTGACCGCCATTGCATTCCACCTTGACCATCTGCGCTCCGGCCCGCATCAGCGCCCCGCCCTGCTCCAACGCCGTCGCCACGTCACGGTCACCCAGAAAAGGAAGGTCGGCCATCAGCATGGCACGCTCGGAACCGCGAGCCACGGCCTCGAGGTGGTACCGCATGTGTTCGAGGGTCACGGGCAGCGTCGTGTCGTGTCCCTGGATCACCATACCCAGTGAGTCGCCGACCAGGATCACGTCGATGTCGGACAGGTCGAGGAGCCGTGCAAACCCGGCGTCGTATGCGGTCAGGCAGGTAATGGGACGCCGTTCGCGCTTGAGCTTCTCGAGGGTGCGGATAGTCGTGCGCATCGGTCCTCCGTAGCTGCTCAGAAATGGAGCGGCAGCGGATTGAAATAGTGCCTGCCGCCGTGCACGTGGTCGAGGAAATGGACCAGCTGACGGAAATCGGGCTCGTTGTTCACCCAATCGATGTCGGTCGCGTTGACGATCACCAATGCGGCAGCGTCGTAATGATAGAAGAACTCGGTGTAGGCCGAGTTCAGACGTTCGAGGTAGGCCGTATCGATACGCTTCTCATAGCTCCTGCCACGCCGCCGAATGCGCTCCAGCAGGGTCTCGACCGGAGCCTGGAGGTAAATGACCAGGTCCGGTGCCGGAAGCTGCGGGCGCATGTGCCGGAACATCTCCTGGTAGATGTCCAGCTCCTCCGCAGACAGGTTCAACTCGGCGAACAGCGGATCCTTGTCAACCAGGTAGTCGGATACATGCGTACCTTCGAACAGACGCAACTGCCCCGCGGGAGACAACTGGCGCACGCGTTGCACCAGAAAATACAACTGGGTGGCCAACGCGTGCTTGGCGCGATCGGCATAGAACCGCTCCAGGAACGGGTTTTCATCCGGTGACTCGAACAAGCCTTCGGCACCGAGGTGGTCGGCCAGCCGGCGCGCAAGACTGGACTTGCCCACACCTATCGGCCCTTCGACGGCGATGAAACGGAAATCGGCCAGACTCACGCGTGTGCCTCCTCCGGAATGGCTACCAGGCCAGCAGCCGATACAGTACGGCACAATCGCGACACGGTGCCACGACCCGGAATCTCGAGATCCGGAGCGAGTTCCCTGAGCGGGAAGAGCACGAAATCCCGCTCGGCGATACCCGGATGCGGTATGCGCAGGCCGGGTTCGTTGATACGCTCCGTGCCGTACAGCAGGATATCCAGATCGAGGAGCCGAGCGCCCCAGCGTGTCCCGTCCCGACGCCGCCCCATCACAGTCTCGATCCTCTGCAGCTCGGTCAGCAAGTCACCCGGCACCAGCCGTGTCACGATACAGGCGACGGCGTTGACGTAATCCGGCTGATCCTGAGGACCCATGGGCGGATTTCGATACAGCCTGGAGCGCGTTACCAGGCATGTGTTGGGAAGATCCCGAGCGAGCCTTGCGCAGGCTTCGAAAACCTGTGCAGCCGGATCGCCGAGGTTCGCGCCGATCCCGATGAATGCGGTAACGCCCGTCGGGCTCACGAAGCCGGACTCACGAAGCGGAAGGTGGCTTGCGCCGACGGCGTCTGCGCGGACGCGTCTCGGTGGATTCGCCCGGCGCCGGCCGCAACATTTCCTGCTGGCGCCCCTCATCGCTCTCCTGAAACTCGGTCCACCACTGGCACAGCTCGGGATCGGCCTGTCCGGCACGGGCGCGCAGACAGAGAAAATCGTATCCGGCCCGGAACCTCGGGTGGGTGAGCAGGCGCGCGGCCCGCCCACCCTTGCTGCGGGGCAAGCGGTCCTGCAGTTCCCAGATCTCGCGCACCACCAGTGCGAACCGGCGCGGGATGGTGACCCGCCGGGACTGCTCTTCCAGAACCATCGACGCAGCCTGTTGCCAGGCCACCACCGGTTCCTCCTCTGCTGTCTCCAGACGTGCCTCCAATTCCCGCTGCATCGGCGCCCAGAGCAGTGCCGCATACAGGAACGCCGGATGCACACCCAGACCATCGCGGATTCGCAGGTCGGTGTTCTTCAATGCCTCGACCAGAAACGCGCGTAACATCGGACCCTGGTCCGGCTCTGCGAAACACTCGGCCGTTTGCGGAAACATGGCCTCGAACAGGCCGAACCGCTCCAGTTCGTCGAGGCACGTAACCGCGGCACCGCTATGAAAGAGTTTCAATACCTCGTCGAACAGACGCGCGGGGGCGGCCGACGTCATCAGACCCGCGTGACGGTGCAGGACATCATCCACTTCGGGAGCGATGCGGAGCCCAAGCTTCGCGGCGAAACGCACCGCACGAAGCATACGTACGGGATCTTCGCGCAGACGCTGCTCGGGCTCATCCCCGATCAACCGCAGCACACCCTCGTGAAGATCCCGAACCCCGTGGGTGAAGTCCAGCACGGAATAGTCCGCGATGTCGTAGTACAGGGCGTTGACCGTGAAATCCCGGCGCCAGGCGTCCTGCTCGATGGTTCCGTAGCAGTTGTCACGCAGGATGCGACCATCGTCGCTCAGCTCGACATTACCCTCCTCGGTCTCAGCGTCGAAGGGCGCGCGAAAGGTCGCAACCTCGATCACTTCACGGCCGAACATCACATGGGCCAGCCGGAACCGTCGGCCGATGAGCCGGCAGTTCCGGAACAACCTCCGAACGTCGTCTGGGTGGGCATCGGTGGCGACGTCGAAATCCTTGGGTTCGCGCCCGAGCAGAAGATCCCGTACGCCCCCGCCCACCAGGCAGCTCCGAAAGCCCGCATCCCGCAAGCGATACAGCACCTTCAGCGCGTTGTCGCTGATCGCGGCGCGGGAGATCGGGTGCTGATCGCGCGTGTAGACGCGCGGCTGAATGGGCGGCTGTGCTGGTTGACTCACCGAGGTTGGTCGCCTGCATGAAAGCTTCGTATGATAACAGCTTGCCTCATCCCTGCGCCGCCTCCGCCGAACCGTCAGCGCGGGATGTGGCGTAGCGGCGCGGTCTCGCCCGTCGCGCGGTAGCGCAGGTAATCATCCAGAATATAGCGGTGGTCGAACGCCAGCGCGAAACTGCGATCCTCTGGATCCAGCCAGTCCAGCGCCCGCGCATCGTCCTGCGCCTGTGCCTCCCCCTCCCCGCGGGCGACATACACCGCGCTCACGGTGTGCCCGCGGGCATCTCGCGAGGGTTCCGAATACACGCCGAGCAACGCCTCCAGCCGCACCGTCAGAGCCGTCTCCTCGCGCGCTTCGCGCACCGCGGCAGCCTCCACCGGTTCACCGTCATCGACGAAACCACCGGGTAGGGCCCATCCAAAGGGCGGGTTGCGGCGTTCGATCACCAGCACGCGACCGGGCTGCGAGGCGTGGCGAATGATCAGATCCACCGCGAGCAAAGGCGTACGGGGGCGTTGCGATGTCATGACTCCACCTCTTTGCGAATAAAGCGTCGGATGGTGCGCCGCTCGCGTTTGTCCGGCCGCCGGCCCGGGCTCGCGCCCTGACGGTCCTCACGGTGCCGGGCTGCCTCGGATTCGCGCCGGGCCACACTCTCGGGGGTCTCGGCATACAGCTCGCGCGCTTCCTTGGCGGGTCGGCGCTGGTCCCGGATACCGAGAACTTCCACGTCGAATACCTCCTGCCCACGATGCACTGTAAGGCGGTCGCCCGGATGCAGCTTGCGCCCCGGCTTGCAGCGGTCTCCATTTACGTGCACCTTCCCTCCTGAAACCGCCTCGGTGGCCAGTGACCGCGTCTTGAAGAAGCGCGCCGCCCAAAGCCACTTGTCCACGCGCAAGGTGGCGTGTTCGGGTTCGACCCCTGTCACGACTCCGGCCCGCGCGGGCTCCCGGGGCTTTCCTGCCAACGCCCTTCGGAGGTCCAATGTCCCTGCCCCATCTGCATCTGGTCAGTTTCCCGCTGTGTCCATTCGTGCAGCGTAGCGTCATCACTCTGAAACACAAGAGTATCCCGTTCGAACGGACCTATATCGACCCCAGTGATCCACCAGCCTGGTTTCGCGACCGGTCGCCGACGGGCAAGGTGCCACTACTGATCGTCGACGAAGACACCGCCCTGTTCGAATCTGCGGTAATCAACGAGTATCTCGACGAGATCAGCCCGCCCCGGCTGATGCCGGATAAGCCCCTGGGACGCGCCCAGGCACGGGCCTGGATCGCTTTCGCGTCCGACATGATCATGGGATTCCATCGCTGGATGACGGCCCCGGACGAAGAAACTTTTCGTGACGCCCGCAACGAGGCGGCCAAAGGGCTCACGCAACTGGAACAGCAGTGCCGGGCGGAACCCTTTTTCATGGGGTCCGATTTCACCCTTCTCGATTCGACCGTCGCGCCGTTGCTGATGCGCTACGACCTCGTGCGGGATCCCGAGAGCCCCTGGCAACCGGAGCGGTTCCCGAACCTCGCGCGCTGGTGGCAACACGTCAGCCAGCTGCCCGAAGTCCGCGAATCGGTACCCGAGGATTTTCGCGAGCGCCTGGGGAAAAGGCTGAGCGCTCAGGAAGGCTTCGCGGGACCGCGTCTCGCCGGGGGTCTGGCCGCGGGTCTGGCCGCGGGCGGCCACTGACCGGGCCAGTCGACGATGAAGTCGCTCCAGGGAAGGTCGGGGGCGTCGTCTTCGCCCACGACCCGGTCGGCGACGGAAATTCTGGCAATACGAACGCTGACGGGGTCCCCCGAGATCAGGGGATGCCACTCGGGCAGTGGCTGCCCCAGGTGGCGCAGTCGGTAGGCGCAGGTCGGGGGTAGCCAGTCGTATTCCGCAATGGTCTGGGCGGTCACACGCAGGCAATCGGGCACCCGTTCGGCTCGATGCGCGTAGTCGGAACAACGGCCGGTCGAGCAGTCGAGCAGTCGGCAGGCCAGCCGCGTGAACGCCAGTTCACCGGTATCCTCGTCCTCGAGCTTGTGCAGGCAGCAACGTCCACAGCCGTCGCAGAGCGCCTCCCATTCTTCGGGTTCCAGGGTTTCCAGCGGGCGCTCCCAAAAAGGGATTCCACTCACGAAACTCCACCTTCCCCGGCTTGCTCCAGGCGCAGGCTGCCGGCCTCTTCCAATCGTTCCAGGAGCCGACCCCACCGGCTCGATGTGACGTAGTGCATCAGGGTGCGGCCGCGCCCCGTCGGCACCATGATCGCCAACCCCTGGTCGGGATACAGCCAGTAATTCTGGTCTTCGTCCAAACGGATGTAGGCAGACGGTTCGCCGAAGCGTTCCCTGAGCAGGTCGGCCCCCCAGCGCGCCCGGGGCACGTAGCTCATCTCCACGACCGGAACCCGGCTCAACTCGCGCAGCGCGGCATCGCTCACCCCATAGCGACGGGCGCCGCTGGGTGTGGGTCGTTCGGAGGTCCGTTCGTTCCAGATCCGCTCCAGTCCCGCTGCGTCGAGATCGAGCAGCAGCACGAGATTGGCTTCGAAAGGTGGAATGCGGGCGTTGGAATAATAGGCCTCCACACTGCGGGTTCCGTCCGGCTCAACGAAAAGTCGGACTTCGGGGATCGGCAGCCGCACCTCACCTGAGCCGAGTTCGAACAGGGTCGACTCACCCAGCACGACGCCGAGAACTTCGGTGCGGTCCGGGCCGCGCACGTCGATCTGCCAGGGCAGATTCTCGAACCGCTGACTGCCGTCCCGATCATCCAGGGTGATGAACAACCCGACCGCACCCAGCAGAAGCAGAATCGACAGAAGCCAAATCCAACCTTTTCCACGCATCCAACGTTCCCCTGCAACGGACATGGCCGCCCCGGGGTTCCATCGAACCGATGGAAATCCGAGACCGGGCCGGAGTATAACAATGACGCGCGCCGAGACAGTTGCCGACCCTTCGGCGGACGCGAAAAACGGGCCGCAGGCCAAATTCTCTAGAATGGCGCCGTGCCATCATGCCCACCCCCTGAACGGAGTTGACCGTCATGCCCCTGATCACGCCTCCCATGTCCCGTCGTCGCTTCCTGCAACTGGGTGCGAGCTCTCTCGCCGCTGTGGGCGTTCTTGCCACCGCACCTCAGATCACCGCCTTCGCCGGCGACGTCGGGGATTTCCTGCGGGGCCCCCCGGTGCCAGACATTGCGCCGACCCAACTCGCCGAGCACGTTTGGGTGATCTACGCGGAGGATGTCTTTCCCACCCCGGAGAACAAGGGAATGATGTGCAACGTCACCTTCGTGGTCACGGAGGACGGTGTCGTGGTGCTGGACAGCGGCGGGTCGCTGCAGATCGGGGAAATGGCCATCCGGATGATCCGCACGGTGACCGACAAGCCGGTCATCGCCGTTTTCGTGTCGCATTACCATGGCGACCATTGGCTGGGGAACCATGCATTCGTCAACGAGTACGGCCCTGAGTTGCCCATCTATGCGCACCCTCACACCCGGCAGGAAATCGAAGGCGTCCAGGGCGATCTCTGGCGCAGCCTGATGGAACGCTGGACCGAAGGCGCAACCCTGGGAACCCGCGTGGTCGCGCCGAATCGCGACACGGAACACGGCGACGAGTACAGGTTCGGCGACGTGACCTTGCGGATCCATCACTACGGAGTCGCCCACACGCCCAGCGATCTCTCGCTGGAGGTGGTGGAGGACCGCCTGACCTACGTCGGTGACGTCGCGATGGAACGCCGCATTGCCAACATGGACGATGGTTCCTTCCAGGGTTCGCTCGATTACCTCGACGCGCTGGTCGCGTCAGCGAAATCGGAGATCTGGATCCCCGGGCACGGGCAACCCACGAGCAACCTGCTGACCTGGAACCGGGAACTGTTCGCTGGAATCTACGAAAACTGCGTAACGGCCGTGGAGAACATGGAAAGTATGGAAGCCGCACGCGAGCGGGTTCTCGCCGACCCGCGCGTGGCCGGCAAGGCCGAAGAAACCCGCGGTTGGGACGCCAACATCGGCAAGTACATCAGCCTGGCGTACCTGGAGGCCGAACAGGCCCTGTTCTGATCAAGCCCCGCGCTGCGGACGCCTCGTTCCAGTTCCCACGCGCGGGAACGAGGCGTTCGTACCGGCCCCCGTGCCCCGCACCGGCGCTGGACATCCCTGGCGATCTGCACCAGCATCCGGTCGAGCGACGAGGGCCTCCCGATGAACCGAGCCGAACGGCTGTTCCACCTGCACGGTCTCCTGCGCGCGGCCCGCTATCCGGTGGCGTTCGACACCCTGCGCGAAAAGCTGGAGGTCTCCGCGGCCACGCTCAAGCGGGACATCCGATACCTGCGCGACCACATGGAAGCGCCGGTGCTCTACGATCGCCGTTACAACGGTTACCGCTACGACCCCAACGCACCCGAATTCGAGCTGCCGGGCATCTGGTTCAACGAGACCGAACTGCATGCCCTCCTGGCGATGGAACAGTTGCTGGACGCGGTTCAACCCGGCCTGTTGGGAAATGCCATCGGGCCTCTTCGGGCCAAGGTGCGCAAGCTTCTCGGCGAAGGTGGACAACGGGCGGATCTCGTCGCCGGAAGAGTCCATCTGCAACCGATGGCCCTGCGACGCACCAATGAAGCGGTGTTCGGTGTGCTGTCCGGCGCCGTGTTCGACGACAAGCCACTGGAGATCGGCTATCACGGGCGGGAAAAGAACCAGCCCAGTCTGCGCGTCATTCACCCCTACCGCCTGGTGCACTATCGCGATAACTGGTACGTGATCGCCTACTGCGAACAGGCTGAGGGTCTTCGCACCTTCTCGTTGGACCGCATCCAGCCGGCCCGTACAGTCGCAACCGCTTTCCGTGCCCCGGACGCCCGCGGTCTGCATCATCACATCGGCGCAGGCTTCGGCATCTTTACCGGGCCGGCTACCGCATGGGCGATCCTGCGCTTCACCCCGGAACGAGCCCGCTGGGTTGCGGACGAGATCTGGCACCCCGACCAGATCGGTCGCTGGGAAGACGGTGCCTACGAACTCCAGGTACCCTATGCGGACCCACGCGAACTGGTCATGGACATCCTCAAATACGGACCCGACGTGGAGGTCATCGCCCCGTTGGAATTGCGCACTCGGGTCGCGGAGCGCCTGGAGGAAGCCGCCGGGCAATACCGCTGAAACCACATGGCCCGCAAGCCACGCACCCATAACCATCCGCAAATAGTCGCCGCACAGGATCATCTGGTGAGCCACCAGGGATGCTAAAAAGGGCAGAACACCCACCAGGGAGACTGCCATGCATCCGAAACCCACCCTGCCCCAGGCCCGGCGCATTCCCATGCTCGCGGTCTACGGCCGCCGTTCGCCGCACCGCGCCCCGGTGGCCGAACAACACCTGCAGCGCCTGCCGCTTGCCGGATTCAACCACCATGAGGCGGTGCGGCTGTGGGCGTACCTGCGCCCTGGGCAGGCCCTGTTGCTCTCCCGTGAACGGAGCAATCCTGTCGACCCCAGAGCAGTGAGTATCACCTGGCTGGGCGAGCACCTGGGCTACCTGCCGAGAACCGAAAACGCATTGGCGGCAGGGTTGCTGGAAAACGGTGCCGAAGTCATCGCGCGCATCCATGCCCTGCGCGACTCCGAGGACCCTTGGGAACGCATCGATCTGGACGTTTTCCTGGCGCGAAGACGCTGACCCAACGGGGCTGGAGCCCGGACCCTGGAATCAGCCCGACTGGGTGTTGAGTCGTTCGACGGCCGCGACCGCGGCCCGCGCCGCCACGTCAATATCGCCCTCGCTGCCGGCCAGGGTCAGGCGCCCGAAGGCGCCGACGGCATGGGCCTCACACAGGGTGATGTTCGAGGCCTTCTCGGCTTCATTGGCCGCATAGATGATGTAGCCCGCGGGCTCGGTTTCCAGGATGAAGATGCTCTGGCCGGCCAGGACCATGGAACCCTTTCGGTTCTGGCGGTTGATCAGCACCGCGTGATCGGCATTGATGCCCCGGATGATTTCCTTCCAGGCGACGCGGCAACGCTGGCGCGACCCGATGTCCGAGCGCATCCAGTTCAGCACGACGTCCGAAGCTTCCTGAACACTCGCCTGGTCGCGGTGGTGGATGTTCATGGTTCCGAATGCGCGCTCGATCACCTGGCCACCCAGATGCACGGGCGAGGCCTTCAGCGCGACATCCGTCAGCCGATGGATGGCCATGCCGGGCTCGACCTCGAGCCACAGGCAGGAATCTCCGGGCTTGGGGAGAAAACCCTGCGAAACCGTCGCCATATAGGAGGCGAGCTGCGGCTGCAGCGCATCGATAAGCACATACGTGCGCAATGTGATCAGAGGCGCTTCCACGAGGGCAACCGATACAAGCTCTTGTTCTGATGATGGGAGGGGGCCGGAACCCCGGATGGTGCACTGCATCCGTTTCGGGAACCGCGATGGCAGCGCCTGACCTTGGGCTGCCGCTCGAAAAACCCCACCGGACGGTGGTCATTCTAGCACGCGCCGGCCGTTGATTCCTTCCTCCGTCGCCCGAGTGCCCTGGGAGACGGGACCCCCGGCCCCGGGCCGGGGTCGGCGCAGCGGTACTCGTGGGTCCTGCGGAAAGCTCGGTAACTATGGAGCACAGCCAGACGCGCCGGAGCAAGGCGAAGGCGGGCAAGTGCAGGAATAGTCATCCTATTTCAAGCTTGCCCAACGCAGCGCCGGCGTGTCTGGCGCAGCGATCGGATACCGAACGTTCCCCAGGGCCCACTAGGCCTGACCGCCGCTGAAGCTGGCCCGACTCACGATCAAGGGGTCGGTGGGTCCGATATTCTGGATGTCCTTGCCGCTGAATTCCATCGAGTTCAGCACGTAGCGCATCGTGTTCAGCCGCGCCCGCTTCTTGCAGTTCGACTTCACCACGATCCACGGACATTCGGAGTGATCGGTGTGGAAGAACATCCCCTCTTTCGCCGTGGTGTATTCATCCCACTTGTCCAGGGACGCGAGGTCGATGGGACTCAGCTTCCACTGTTTCAGCGGGTGAATTCGCCGCTCACGGAACCGGCGGTGCTGTTCCTCGCGACTGACCGAGAACCAGAATTTGATCACGTGGATGCCGCTGCTGACCAGGTGCCGTTCGATCTCGGGCGCCTGGCGCATGAAATCCTCGTACTCCTCGTTCGTGCAGAAACCCATCACCCGTTCGACCCCCGCCCGGTTGTACCAGGAACGATCGAACAGCACGATCTCGCCGCTGGTCGGCATATGTCGCAGATAGCGCTGAAAATACCACTGCCCGCGCTCGGTCTCGGTGGGTTTCTCCAGCGCGACGACGCGAGCGCCGCGCGGGTTGAGATGTTCCATGAATCGCTTGATGGTGCCGCCCTTCCCGGCAGCGTCACGACCCTCGAACAGGATCACGACCCGCTGTCCGGTTTCCCGGACCCAGTTCTGCAGTTTCAGGAGTTCCACCTGCAAATGGTATTTCTGGCGTTCGTAGCTCTTCCGGGACAGGCGGTTCTTGTACGGGTAGACCGCCGAGCGCCAATCCTCGACCAGCTCGTCGTCTCGGGCGACCGGCATTCTGGCTTCGAATTGCTGCCAGCTCAGCAGAGCCGTTTTCAGAGCCACCGCATCGTCGGGCGAGGCCCCTTCGAGGATCGCCTCGACCGTTTTCAGGGCCTCCGCGTACTCCACAGGCCGCGGTTCGGTACGTTCCAGGATGTCCTCGGCGGCCGCGAGCTGGGCGTCCTGGGCCTCGGAGGTCTGCTGAACGACCGTATAAGCCTCCACGCTGCTGGCGGTCAAAGCGTCCACGTCCCTACCCGGAGCCAATTTGTCGTCTTTTTCTTTATCCATCGAACTCACCGTTGGTCTGGCGCCGTGCCCGAAAGGGCGGCCGCGCGTACATCGATCACCATCCACGATCAAAGGAAAACCCTAGTGCCCCGCCCAAGGCACGGGAGCACCCAGCGTTTCATTGGAATATTAACACATTCTCTTTGGGGAAAAGCGCAGTTGGCCCGCGACCGGAGGGCCAGAAGCACCACTCTAGCCGGGCGTGCCTCAGTCGTCGAACAGTGCTTCCACGCGGCGGCAGATTTCGCGGTCCGCGTCGGGGCCAACCCGCGTGCAGTTGGTATCGAAAACGTCGCAGAAGGCGTAGGCGAACTTCAGGTCCTTCAAACCCAGCGCACCGAACAGGCGAGACTCCCACGAATAATCGTCGGGATGGACGATCAGCGTCGGCCAGCCATCGGGACCCGGCTCGAGAACGGGACCGAAGAAAACCACACCGGGAAGGTTCTTGAGCCGCAGCGCGCAACTGCCCTCGGTGACACCCGCCATGGGCAGGAAATCGATCGTGCGGGAGAGCCGCTGCTTGCGGTCGACGGCGAAATCCACCGTACCGGCTGCCGCGCGGATTGCCGGCGCCTCGGCTTCGAAGGCAATCGTCTCGAAACCCGCTGCGCGCCAAGCATCGAGATCGCATGCGCCCCGACGGCTTGGCAAAAACAGGTAGGCGGGACGCGTGAGGGTCTGGATGCCTTCCAGCACCTCCTGCGAAAAGGGCGGCGCGTTGACCAGCACACCCCCGAGCGCCCGGTCGTCGATGAGCCACACCGCTGGCGTGCCACAACCGATCCGGTAGATCCTGCGATCGCGCAGCTCGAGGACGAGCGACGCCACGAGGTCACCCGACATTTGCCGATGTCCCTCCGGTCATGCCCAGACTGCGCTGGCCACCGCCTGGCGCCAGTCCGCGACGAAGGTCTCCAGGGTCTCCACGAAGTCCGGATCCTGCTCCTCGCGGTTGATGGTGCAATGGATGACCACCGAATCCGGATCGGGAGGCAGCCCAGCCGTGACGGTCCAGGACAGAGCGTTGGGACAGCCCGGCAGAGTGAAACGAACTCCGCCGAGAATCAATGTCCGCTCCACCGCAAACGCTCCCCAGACGCAGTAGATCCTGCCGTGGTCGCCGGAATGCTCGAGCACGCTGTCGATCGAGGCGCACCATTGGGGAAGAGACGCCACAGTGAGCCTGTCCTGCAACGACTCGGGCCCCACGGGCAGGCGCACCCTGGCGAAGAATTCCATCGAGTCGATTCCGGATCGGGCCGCAGCGTATCGGCTAACGGATATCACCCAGGACCACGATCAGTCCCGGAACGTGTACTGCTTCTCGAGATCCTCGTGGATCTCCCAGGTGCAGGACATGCCGGCCGGGAAGGTGATCAGGTCGCCGCGTTCGAAGGTGATGGGCTCGCCCCCATCGGGCGTCACGGTGACACGACCGCTCAGGAGGTAGCAGACCTCGGTTCGATCGTAGGTCCAGCGGAAGGTCGACGCCTCCTTGCTCCAGTAAGGCCAACCCGGCACCCCGATCACGTCCAGCTTGGCCGGAGACGGATCACGCTCAAAGAAAATGTCATTGTCGTCCATCGAACACCCTGTCCGGTCTTCTGGCTCATCATGCCTGCCAAGCGTCCAGGCACCCAACTTCACCCGCCGTCCGGGGGGTTATCGGCCACTCACAACCAGCCGACAAGCAGCGGCACGAGCAACGCGGTGAGCAGCGCGTTCAGTGCCATCGCGATGCCCGCGAACGTCCCGGCCAGCTGATTCACCTGAAAGGCCCGTGCCGCTCCGATGCCATGGGAGGCCACGCCCACCGCGAATCCCCGGGCCGCCCAATCCGTGACTCGCAGCGCATTGAGCAGCGGAGTCACGGCCATGGCACCGAGTATCCCGGTGATGATCACCAGCGCCGCAGTCAGCGAGGGAAGCCCCCCGATTTCCTCAGCGATACCCATCGCGATGGGTGTGGTGGCCGACTTGGGTGCAAGGGAGAACAGCGTCTCGGTGCTGGCGCCCAGTGCTGCGGCCACGC
Source organism: Thioalkalivibrio sp. (assembly GCA_007133115.1). GTDB lineage: Bacteria > Pseudomonadota > Gammaproteobacteria > Ectothiorhodospirales > Ectothiorhodospiraceae > Thioalkalivibrio. Next base: position 22,685 of record SLNI01000234.1, read on the forward strand.
CAACCGCCGAGACGACCGCCGTGACCGAACCCACCAGCAGCGCCGCGAGCATCGGCACCAGCAGGCGGCGAACGCGATTGAAGTTCCGGTACAGCGGCACTGCCAGCAATACCGTTGCCGGACCGAGCAGGAAATGCACGAACTGCGCGCCCTCGAAGTAGGTGGCGTAACTCGTGCCACTCAGCACGAGAATGGCAACCAGCAGCGCGATCGCGACGGCAACCGAGTTGACCAGCGGCGAACTCCCGGCAGCCCGATGCAACCAATGTCCGAATGCATAGGCGGCCAGGGTGGCGGTCAACCACAACAGTGGCTCCTGCTGCAGGTAGACCCAGAGCAGGTCCAGGTTGTCGGCATGGGCGGGGGCACCGTTCATGGTTGCTGCTCCGGCTCATGCAAATTCATGCGCCGCATCACCCAGAAGAACACCAGTGCGGTAACCGCCATGGTCAACAGCGTCGAAACCAGCAGTGCAGCCAGCAGGGGCACCCACTCGGCCCGGATCCTTGCGACGTGCAGCATGATGCCGACCCCGGCCGGCACGAACAGCAGGGACAGGTGGGACAGGACGGCACCCGCTACCGTATTCATCTGATCGGGCACTTCGCGCAGCGCAGCCAGCGCGAGCAGCAGGAGCAGGGTGCCCACGACGGGGCCCGGAATCGGGACGCCCGCTGCGCGGACAATGACTTCACCGAGCAGCTGACACACCAGCAACGCAAGGATGGCGTGGACCATGGATGCTGCCCCCCCGGACAAAGCCACGACTGGATGTCGCCAGACTGTAGGGCGATCCGAGGAAAACCGCGAGTGCCGGGTTCAACACCGACCCCCGCCGCCGGCACGAAATGAACACCTGGGTTGCTTCAACGTGAACGGCTGGCTAAAGATCCGGGAACGTGTGAACGGGGCCGGAAACGATCTGGCTGGCGGATTGGATAGGGTGGCCCGATGCCGGTCGGCATCGATGGACTTTGGATTCGGGATCGGTTGCCATCAATTCACCTCCGGTTGCGAAACGAAACCAAGCCGTGCAACGCCGGCCCGGCGGGCGTCGGCCATGATCCGGGCCAGGATTTCATAGCGGGTGTCACGGTCGGCGCGCAGATAGACCGCCAGTTCGGGGTTGGTCGCCACTGCATCGCGCAGGCGTGCGAACAGCGCCGCCTCGTCGATCGGGGCGTTGTCCCAGTAGAGCTGCCCGGCGGCGTCCAGTGCGAGCGTGACGCTGTCGACCGTCTGTTCACTCGGGGTGCTGCTTGCACGCGGCAGTTCCAGCTGTACGGAATGGGTGATCACCGGCGCGGTGACGATGAAGATGACCAACAGCACCAGCA
>SLNI01000113.1 GCA_007133115.1 Thioalkalivibrio sp.
GTAAGCCGGTTCCTCGGGACGGTAATCCTCCAGCAACCGGATCGCCTGCAGCACCACCTCGTGAATTTCCACCGCCCGCGCGATCACCGAATGGAACATGTTGCGGCTGGGCAGACGCAGTCCCGTGGCCGCCAGCGCGGCCCGCGCCGGCGCGGACAGGCGATCGTGGTTGAGATTCAGGCGCGCAAGCGGCCCGACCAGATACGGCCGATCATCGAGGTGCGCGTACAGGGCGGTCGAGTGCGCCACGTGCGATTCCTGAAAGTGGTCGGGAAACGCCTCGACCGGGATATCCAGGCCAGCGTTGGAAACGATCCGGCCCGAGAACATCGGGTACTCGTGCTCGTGGCGCAGGGCAACCGAAACGAAGTCCTGGTCATCCTCGGGCAACTCGAGCCCGGCTGTGAACGCCACGAGCGCCTCTGCGTCGTGCAGGGCCGAACGCAGTTCCGCCAGCAGGCGCGCCGCCTGCTCCGGGTGAGGCGCCCGATGGAACCCTCCGACCCGCATCCCCACCGGGTGCACGGAGCGCCCGCCGAACAACTTGATCAGGTCGTTGCCGAGTCGCTGCAGGCGAAGCCCGCGACGCACCGCATCCGGGTGTTGCGCGGCCATCGCAATGCCGTTATCGAAGCCCAGGAAGTCGGGCAACGCCAGCAGATGGATATGCAAAGCGTGGCTTTGCAGCCACTCACCGCAGTACATCAGGCGCCGAAGCCGCAATACCCAGGGGGAAGGCTCGACGCCGAAGGCCTGCTCCAGCGCCTGCACCGCGGTCATCTGGTACGCCACCGGGCAGATACCGCAGATGCGCGCGACGATGTCCAACACTTCCCCGTAGCCGCGCCCCTCCAGGAATTTCTCGAAATAACGGGGCGGTTCGAAGATGCGCAGGCGCAGGATCTCGATCCGTCCACCGCTCGCGATCAGTTCCAGCGCCCCTTCCCCCTCGACCCTGGCGAGCACGGGCACCTCGATGCGGATCTCGCGATGGCCGGTCATGTACGTTCCTGCCAGTCCAGCCATTCGGTGCGAAACGCCGGCGCATGGCTGTTGATGAGGTGAAAGCGCCGCGCCACCGCCTCGGGCAACAGGCCCAGACCCTCGAAACGGCGCGCCAGTGCCGCGGTATTGGGGTTCTCGGCGGGTCCGAAGCAGGCGTAGCAGTCGCGCCCGAATGCCGGACACAGCGCACCGCAACCGGTGTGCGTGACCGGGCCCATGCAGGGTTCCCCCTTGGCGACCAGCACGCACACGTGCTGCTGGCGCTTGCATTCGACGCAGAGCTTGTCCCGGTCGACCACCGGCGCCACGCCGAACAGCAACTGGCGCAGGGCCTGGAAGACCTGCCGTGCGTTCACCGGACAGCCCCAGAGTTCGAGGTCCACCTTCACGTGCTCGGCAACCGGGGTGGCGGTATCCAGGCTGTGGATGAACTCGGGTTGCGCGTAGACCGCCTCGGTCCACCCGGCGGCCCCATCTGCGTTGAAGTTGCGCAGGGCCTGCAGCCCGCCCGAAGTGGCGCAGGCGCCGATACTCACCAGGAACCGGGTGTTGGCCCGGACCGTCTGGATGCGCTCGGCCTCCTCCGGCGTCGAGATGCTGCCCTCGACGAAGGCCAGGTCGACCGCGGCTTCGGGATCCATCGGCCCCGCTTCGGCGAAATGCACGATGTCCACCAGCTCGGCCAGCTGCAGCAGCGCCTCGCCGGCGTTGATGAACGCCAGCTGGCAACCGTCGCAGGAACTGAACTTGTGCACCGCGATGCGCGGGCGCGCCTGCGGTCGCTCGTTCAGCCGATCCAGGGCATCGGTCACGGTGAGTCTGGGCGTCGCCATCGCAATCCCCTCAGAAACCGGTGACGCCCAGCCAGGACCGGAGCGCCGGGTAATGGAACACCGGGCCATCCTGGCAGACGAAATAAGGCCCGACCTGGCAGTGCCCGCAGTGTCCGACCCCGCATTGCATGTTGCGCTCGATGCTGAGCCAGAGAGATTCGGCCGGGACGTTCAACGCAAGCAGGCGTTCGATCGAAGCCTTCATCATGATCTCCGGGCCGCAGAGCATCACGATGCTCCGCTCCGGATCGATCCCGGCGCGGTCGAACAGCACGGTCACCTTGCCCACACTGTAGGGCCAGTTGGGTCCACCCACATCCGCCGCCAGCAGTACCTGCGTGTTCGGAAGCCGCTGCCACGACTCGTACTGGCGGCGCCAGATCAGGTCGTCGGTATGCTTCACACCCTGGAGAATCGTCAGCCGTCCGAACCGCTCCCGCCGCTGCAGCACGTAGCGGATCATCGATACCACCGGCGCGCAGCCCAGGCCTCCGGTGACGATCACGACATCCCGGTCTTCCGCGTCTTCGAGCGGCCAGCCACGTCCGTAGGGTCCGCGCAGCCCCAACCGGTCGCCGACCTGGAGCCGCTCCATGCCCCGGGTCACCCGCCCCACGGAACGGATGGTGTGCTCCACCGGGCCGTCGAAATCCGGGTCGGAGACAATGGAGATCGGCACTTCGCCGACGCCGTAGAGATACAGCATGTTGAACTGCCCGGGGCGTGATCGATAGCTTGCGGCCACCCCGGGATCAGTGAAGCGCAGATGCAGGGTGTAGATCGTCGGGGTTTCCTCGACGCGGTCGACCACTTCGACTTCCACGGGACGGTCGGGATCAGGCATCGGCCGGCTCCAGCAGGGCCGCGACCTCGGCCGTGATATCGATGCCAACCGGACACCAGGCAATGCAGCGGCCGCAACCGACGCAGCCGGAGCGACCGTACTGGTCGTGCCAGGACGCCAGTTTGTGGGTCAGCCACTGGCGGTAACGCAGACGGGTTTCCTCGCGCACCAGGAAATGGCCCATGTAGCTGTGCACCGCCGTGAAGCAGGAATCCCACTGGCGCAGGTGATCGGTGTGGGAGCCGTCCAGCACGGGCTCATCCTGTTCCGCGTGGCAGAAGCACGTGGGGCACACGGCGGTGCAGTTGCCGCAGGACAGGCAGCGCCGGCCGACCTGGTCCCAGTGCGGATGTTCCAGCCGCGCGTACAGGCCCTCGCGCAGATTGCGTGACGGCAGCGCGCGGACCTGCCGTTGCGCGGCGGCATCGATCTCGGCATCGGCCTCCGCCTTCTGCTCCGGGCTCGCGCGGTCGAGCTCCAGCCGTTCCACGACAGCTGCGCCCCGCTCCGTGCCGGCCGTCACCACGAACCCGTCGTCCAATTCCGACAGGGCCAGATCGAACCCGGATTCCGCCCGGGGTCCATCACCGGTAGACGCACAGAAGCACGTCGACGCCGGGTGGCTGCAGTGAACCGCGACCAGAAAAAGACTCTCGCGCCGATCCGCGTAGCGAGGATCCGGATAGGGCGCCTTGAGAAAATGGCGTTCCTGAATCTTCAGCGCCGCAAGGTCACAGGCCCGAACGCCGATCACCGCAGTCGGAACACTGCGCTCCCCGGCATCCTGAAAGACCAGTCTGCCCTCGGCATCCCGCTCACAGCGCCAGAGGGTCTCCCGGGGTGCGAAGGTCAGCGGCTTCAGCGCCTGCGGGCCGTTCGCCCAGGCAAAGCAGCGTTCGCCTTCGCCGCGCTCCAGCCGATAGTGCCCGGGCTCCTGCCGATCCCGCACACCGACCGGAAGATCGGAAGCCGAGCCCAGTGCCTGCAGGGTGATTGCGCCATCACGCGCAACCGCACCCAGAACGCGCTCGTACCCACAGGCACGCAACGCCTGGATCAGTGCGTCGAGGGAGGGTCGGGGCAGAAACAGGGCCATGGACTGCATAGCAACGAAGGTAGTCCACGCGGGCCGGGTTTGCGATGATCCAGATCAGGGACGGCACGTCGGCCGTGTGGCCGACCGCCCCGCGCTCGCGGCCTCAGGCAGTCCTTTCGCCTCATGGAGGCCCAAATCCCCGCTGTCTCAATGCGCACTTCCTTTCACGGGCAAATTCTGATTACACTCGGTGCCTATGACGATCCACGCTTCGGGTTCCTGTGATCAGTGTTCACTGAAGGTGCTCTGCCTTCCGGTGGGGCTTCCGGAAAATGAGTTGTGGCAACTCGACGAAATCGTCCAGCGCCGCCGCCCGATTCCCAAGGGACAGGTACTTTTCCGGATGGGAGCGCCCTTCTCTTCCGTTTTCGCGGTGCGGACGGGTTCACTCAAGTCCGTACTGCTCTCGGATGATGGCACCGAGCAAGTCACGGGTTTCACCCTCGCGGGGGAATTGCTGGGACTGGATGCGATCAACAAGGGCCTGCACCCGGTCAGTGCTGTCGCGCTGGAGACGACCAGCATCTGCGAAATCCCCTTCGACAAACTGGATGCATTGGCCGGGCAGCTGCCGAGCCTGCGCCAGCACTTCATGCGCACCATGAGCCGGGAAATCGCCTCCGACGAGTCGTTGCTCGCACTGCTGGGTCAACGCAGCGCGGAACAACGCCTGGCCGCCTTCCTGCTGAGTCTGTCGATGCGGTTTCGCGCGCGCGGCCTGGTCGCCGACCGTTTCTGTCTGAGCATGTCGCGCGCCGACATCGCCAACCATCTCGGGCTCACCCAGGAAACCATCAGCCGCCTGTTCACCCAGTTCCGCAAGCAGGGACTGATCGAGATCCATACCCGCGACCTGCACCTGCTCGAGATGGACGGCCTGCATCGCATCGCGGGTATCCGTTTTGAGCCGCTCTCCCAAACGGCCTGAGCTTCCCGCGCGGCGCGAACCCCTGTCCACGGATGCCTTCTGGGCCTTCGCTGTGTGGTGCTGGTCCCAACCCGAAGCCCGTTCGCGGCTCCTGCACTGGCAGGATCACCACCAGATCGACGTACTCCTCGTGTTGTTCGCCTGCTGGCTGCCCGATCGCCGGGGCTCCCCGGTCTGGCGCAAACTGGCACAGGGCTCCGGGGACTGGAACCGGCGTGTCACCCGGCGCATACGCGCCCTGCGCCGCCGAATACCGGAACGGTCCTGGACCGAGGGCTACCGGGCGTGCCTGGCGCTCGAACAGGCCGCCGAGCGGGTGGAGGCCGCCTGGCTGACGCGGACTGCGCGCCCAAGCGGGCCCGGGGCCCAGGCACACCCTGAACTGAACAGGCGGCTGCGGCGCCTGTTCCCGGTCCTGCCCGAAAGCGAGATCGATCGCTTCCTGGCGGCCGTCCGCAGCTGATTACCCGCGCCCGTACCCGACGTCCCGTCCCGATGCCTCAGGCTGCGAGCCAGAGTCCCACTGCGACGAGAGCCCCGTGCGCCATCGCGGCACTCAGATTCAGGCGAATGGCCGGTACCAGGGCCGGGGATGATTCGGCATGCCGGATCAGAATGGCCGCAGCCGCCATGCTCGCGGGGAATGGCAGCAGCCCGAGCAGAGTCCAGGCGGGCAACGGTCCGGCCCACACACCGAGCACGAGCAGTCCGTACGCCGAAAGGACCAGAATGGGGTAGAGCCACCGGCCCCGACGGGCACCGAGCCGCACGACCCAGTGACGTTTGCCTGCCCGCCGATCCGCCTCGAGATCCGGAAACTGGTTCAGGTACAGGATCCCCGCAACCAGCAATGCGTAGGAGGCACCGGCGTACACCGGAAGCAGCGCCAGCGCCTCGCGCAACACGAGGTCGATGCCCAGCGGCACCATCAGGCCGAACCCGACGGCCACCACCAGTTCGCCCATTCCACGGCTGTTCAGGGCCAGCGGCGGCGCCGAATAGGCCCAGGCGAGAATCAGCCCGAGCACGCCCAGCCAGAACAGGGGCAGACCACCCCGAGTCAGCAAAAACAGGCCAATGATCATGGTGCCAAACATCAGCAGGCCGCCCCACCGCAGCATCTGTTTCGCTGTCAACACACCGTTCTGTATGAAACGACTGCCGCCCGTGAATGGAAAAAGGCGCGCCGTGTTGGCCGGATCGGTTCCGTTCAACTCGTCGTAATAGTCGTTCAGCACGTTGCTGCCGGCGTGGGCCAGCAACGCGCCCAGCGAGGCCAGCAGGAACATCCCCCACGAGACGGCGATGCCGTCGTACACGACACCCCCGAGACCGATCAGCACCGCCACCACGGTCACCGACAGAAACGGTGGGCGGGTGGCGTCCAGATAACGGCGCAACGGCCGCTGGGCATAGGCGGCCGCGGTGGGCTCTCCGGGCAGTGCAACTGCATCGATGGCCTTGGTCATGTCCTCAACTCGCGGCCGCAAGGGCCTGCTCCAGATCCTCGAGAATGTCGTCGATGTGCTCGATGCCGACCGACAGCCGCACCATATCCTCCTTCACCCCGGCGCGCGCCAGTTCATCGGCGGAGAGTTGGCGATGGGTGGTGGTTGCCGGGTGGCAGGCCAGGCTCTTGGCGTCGCCGATATTGACCAGCCGGGTGACCAGCCCAAGAGCATCGATGAATTTGGCCCCGGCCTCCCGCCCACCCTGCGGGCTACGGATGCCGAAGCTGAGGATACTGGACGCTCGACCGCCCATGTAACGCTGAACGAGACCGTGGTCCGGATGGTTCTCCAGTCCGGCGTAGGCCACCCAACCGACCGCGGGGTGCCGTTCCAGGAAGCGCGCGACCTCCAGCGCGTTTTCACAGTGGCGATCCATGCGCAGGGCCAGCGTCTCGATTCCCTGAAGGATCTGAAAACTGTTGAACGGCGAAATCGCAGCGCCCATGTTGCGCAGGGGCACGACCCGCGCCCGGCCGATGTAGGCCGCAGCGCCAAAGGCCTCGGTATAGGTCACCCCATGGTAGGAGGGGTCCGGCTGAGTCAGGCCCGGAAAGCGTTCGGCATGATCCGCCCAGGGGAATGCACCCGAGTCCACCAGGATCCCGCCGATGCTGGTGCCGTGCCCGCCCATGTATTTGGTCAGCGAATGCACGACCAGGTCGGCGCCGTACTCGAACGGCCGGCACAGGTAGGGCGAGGGCACCGTGTTGTCCACCATCAGCGGAACCCCATGCGCATGCGCCAAAGCGGCCAGCGCGCCGAGATCGGCGACATTGCCCGCCGGGTTCCCGATCGATTCGCAGAAGACCGCGCGGGTCTCCGCATCGATCAGGGCACGCATCGCTTCGATGTCTCCGGGCGGCGCGAAACGCACTTCGATGCCATATTGCGGAAGGGTATGCGCGAACAGGTTGTAGGTTCCGCCGTAGAGGGTACTCGTGGTCACGATGTTGGCCCCCGAGCGTGCAAGGGTCATGATGCCAGCGGTGATCGCGGCCATGCCCGAAGCGAACGCCAGCGCCCCGACCCCGCCCTCCAGCGCGGCGACACGCTGCTCGAGCACGTCGGTGGTCGGATTCATGATGCGGGTATAGATGTTGCCCGCCACCTTCAGGTCAAACAGATCAGCGCCGTGCTGGGTGTCGTCGAAGGCGTAAGACGTCGTCTGGTAGATCGGCACCGCCACGGCATGCGTGGTCGGATCCGGTCGAAATCCGGCATGAATCGCCTGTGTCTCGAATTTCATCATGTCCTCCTGAGGTGGTTGGAGCCCCGCCCTCCA
>SLNI01000184.1 GCA_007133115.1 Thioalkalivibrio sp.
CGGCCCTTGTTGCAGATCCACGGGCCGTTGACCCGTGGGTTTTCCAGCGGCGTGACCCGAAGGATGCGCTCGTTGTCGCGGGCGTCGAGGCCCTTCAGTCGCCATTCGCGTTTGCGATGCCACAGCTGGACCGTGCAGCCCCGGGCACAACCGGGACACACCGAGGGGGTCGGCTCCAGGTACCAGACCCGGGCCTGATATTGGAACGAACGTGACAACAGCGCGCCGACCGGGCAGAGGTCGATCACGTTGTCCGAATAGGGATCGTCGTCGAGTGTGCGGTCCTCGACCGGCCGCACCCGCATGCCGTCGCCCCGTTGTTCCATCCCGAGCACGTTGGATTTCGAAATTTCCCGGGTGAAGCGCACACAACGAGAGCACAGAATGCAGCGTTCGTTGTCGAGAACGATCCGCTCCGACAACGGGAAGAACTTGGTGGAGTGAAGCTTCGGCTCGCGCGACAGCGCCGGGGCGCCGTTGTAGGCGTAGTGGTAATCCTGCAGCGTGCACTCGCCGGCCTTGTCGCAGATGCCGCAGTCCACCGGGTGGTTCAGCAGGATGAACTGCAGCATGGCCTTGCGCTGGGCGCGCACGGGCTCGGAATCGGTCTGGATGCGCAGACCCTCATGCACCGGCATGTTGCAGGCGATGTCGACCCCGCGTCCCTCCTGCTCCACCAGGCAGACCCGGCAGTTGCCGACAATCGACAGCTCCGGGTGCCAGCAGAAATGCGGCACGTAGAAGCCGTTCGCGAGCACGACCTGCAATACCGTGCGGTGTTCGCCCGTATCCACCGGCTGGTCGTTGATGAACATCACCGGCATTCGAGGTTCCCCCCGAATTTCGAACGCCCGTGCTCGATGAAGTACTCGAACTCGTCGCGGAAGTTGTCGAGCATCGCCGTCGCTGCGTAGCCGGCGGCGTCGCCCAGGCCGCAAATGGTGGTGCCGTCGTTGTACCGGGCAACGTGATAGAGGGTGTCGATGTCCTCCGGCCGGCCCTCGCCGGCAACGATTCGGTCGATCAATCGGTGCATCCAGCCGGTGCCCTCGCGGCAGGGCGTGCACTGCCCGCAGGACTCGTGGTGATAGAAACGCAGCATGATCTGCAGCAGCCGAACCATGCAGGTTCCCTCGGCGATCACGATCATCCCGCCGGAACCGAGCGATGACCCGGCGGAACGCAGTTTTTCGTGGTCCAGCGTCAGGCACTCAACCTCTTCGGCGGTCAGAACCTTGGCGTCCTTTCCGGTCAGCACCTGCGAGGAAATACCGCCCGGGATCACCGCTTTCAGGGCCTTGTTGCAGAGCAGCCCGCCGCAATCCTGGTGCAGGAACCTGGCCCACGAGTAGCCCAGTTCCACCTCGTATACGCCCGGATTCCGGATATGCCCGGAGACCGAGATCAGCCGCGTACCGGGACTCTTCTCGGTACCGATTGCGCGGAAGGCCTCGGCGCCATTGCGCAGGATCCAGGCGATGGTCGCCAGGGTCTCGACGTTGTTCACGACCGTCGGCGCCTGATACAGGCCGCGCACGGTCATCCGTGGCGGGCGATTGCGCGGGTAGGCGCGGGATCCCTCGATCGAGCCCAGCAGCGACGAGGCCTCCCCGCAAACGTAGGCGCCGGCCCCGCGGAACACGAACAGATCGCAGGAAAACCCGCTGCCAAGAATATTCTCGCCGAACAGCCCTTCGCCATACGCCTCCTCGACCGCGGCATCGAGGCGTCGCCAGGGAATGTCGTACTCGCCGCGGATGTACACAAAGGCGTGGCGCACCCCCAGCGCGTAGCTGGCCAACAGCATGGATTCCAGCAACGCGTGCGGGTTGTATTCCAGTACCCAGCGGTCCTTGAAGGTGCCGGGCTCGCCCTCGTCGGCATTCGCGATCAGGTAATGCGGCTGGCCGTCATCGGGGTCGATGCCCTGCCACTTTCGCCCCGCCGGGAAGGCTGCCCCGCCCCGACCCTGAAGACCGGAATCCACGATCTCCTGCGTGACCTCGCGAGGCTGCATCGTGCTCAGGACCTTGTCCAGCGCCTGATAACCGCCCCGCGCACGGTACGCAGCCAGAGTATGCGAGTCCGGGGTCACCTCGAAATCCATCAATACCTTGCGACCGGTCATTATCAGTCCAGCCTCTCGAGCAGCGCATCCAGATCCGCGGCGCTCAGGTTTTCATGGTAGGCCTCGTTCACCATCACCACCGGCGCGGTGCCGCAGGAACCGAGGCACTCGACGGTCGAGAGCGTGAAGCGTCCATCTGCGGTGGTCTCCCCCGCCTGGACGCCCAGCCGGTCCTTGAGGTGGTCGAGCAGACGCTCGGCACCGCGCATGGAACAGGACACGTTGTGGCAGACCTGAAGATGCCAGCGTCCGATCGGCTCGCGACGCAACATGCCGTAAAAGGACAACACCTCCTCGACCTGGATGCGCGGCACCCCGAGATACGCGGCCAGGCCGTCGATGTCGCTGTTGTCGATATAGCCGCGGTCCTGCTGGATGCGGCGCAGGCAGGGCACCATCAGGGTCGCGTCGTGGTCCGGCGGCAAACGGGTCTTCAGGCGCTCGAACTCGGGAATCAGGTGCTTCAACGGTCGCACTCCCCGCCAATCATGTTCACGGTGCCGAAGGTCGAGACCACGTCGGCCAGCTGGTACCCCTCCAGCAACTTGTGCAGGCCGCCCATGTGCACGAAGCTCGGGGCACGCACATGCACCTTGTGCGGCGTGCCAGTGCCGTCACTGACGAGATAGAAGCCGAGTTCGCCATTCGGCGCCTCATGGGCCAGATAAATCTCGCCGGCCGGCACCTGAGGGCCGTCGATCACCAGCTTGAAGTGATTGATCAGCGACTCGATCTCCGTGTAGACACGCGGCTTTTCCGGGAACGTGCAGCGTCGGTCGTCGACGTTGATCGGACCGTCGGGAAGCATCTGTACCAACTGCCGAATCATGTGCACGGACTCGTCCATCTCGCGCATGCGCACGTAGTATCGGTCGTAGTTGTCCCCGTTGATCCCGACCGGCACCTCGAAATCGAGCTCGGCATACGCGAGGTACGGCGTGTCCCTGCGCAGGTCGCGGGCTGCCCCGGTGGAGCGCAGCATCGGCCCGGTGAAGCCCCAGTGGACGGCTTCCTCGGTGGACATCACACCGACGTCGCGGGTACGGTCGATGAAGATGCGATTGCGGTCCATCAGCCCGTGGATACGCCCGACGTATTCCTCGTATTCGTCGAGGATTTCCTCCAGCCGATCGAGCCATCCCTCGGGCAGGTCGTGAGCGAGGCCACCGATGCGCCCGTAGCTGTGGGTGACTCGCGCGCCGGTCAGGTCCGCCAGATGTTCATAGATCCAGTCACGGATGGTCATCAGGTACAGGAACGCGGTCATCGCGCCGAGCTCCATCACCGAGGCGGCGATGCAGGTCATGTGATCGGCGATGCGCGAGTACTCGGAAAGCAGCGTACGCAAGTACCGGGTGCGCGGGGTGATCTCGACACCCATCAGGCTCTCGACGGCGTCGCAATAGGCAAAGTCGTTGATCAGCGCCGAGCAGTAGTTCAGGCGGTCTACGTACGGAATCAGCGTGTGCCAGGTGTGCGACTCGCACTCCTTTTCGAAGCCGCGGTGCAGATAGCCGCAGTGCACGTCCGCCCGCACCACCTTCTCGCCACTCAGCTCGGCGATGATCTGCAGCGTGCCGTGGGTGGCCGGATGCGAGGGCCCGATGTTCACGATCACGCCGTCCTCGGTGGACGGCGTGTCGAAGGCCGGCCGCACCGGGTTCCGAAGCGGCTCGTCGGCGCGTCCGGTCATTCCCGGTACCTCACCAGCGGCTGTTCGCGCTCCTTCGGATAATCCTTCCGCAGGGGGTGCCCCTGGAAACCCTCGTAGAGCAGGATCGGGCGCAGGTCGTCGTTGCCGCGGAAGACGATGCCGTACATGTCGTGACACTCGCGCTCCATGAACGCCGCCGAACCGTACAGCGGCACCAGCGAATCCACCACGGGGTCCTTCTCGGGCACCGCCGTTTTCAAGCGCACACGTACGTGGTCACGGGTGGAGTAGAAGTGGAACACCACGTCGAAGCGCGGGTCGCGACCGGGCCAGTCGACCGCGGTCACGTCCAGGAACAGATCGAAGCCGAACTCGTCCTTCAGCAGCCGCACCGTGTCCAGAAGAGCGGGTCGCGGCAGGGACAGTGCCAGCAGGCCGTGTGCGAACTCCGCTTCGCGGCCCTCGCTCGCGAGCCGTGCCCGCACCCGTTCGAGAAGGTTCGGGTTCATGTTCAGAACGTCTCGTTGATGATGGGGTGCTTCGAACCGGCAATCCTGTCCTGCAGCTGCATGATGCCGTCGATCACCGACTCCGGACGCGGCGGGCAGCCGGGAATGTAGACATCGACGGGAATGATCTTGTCGATGCCCTGCAGCGCCGCGTAGTTCTGGTAGAAACCACCGCTGGTTGCGCAAACGCCAAAGGCCATGACCCACTTGGGCTCGCACATCTGCTCGTAGACCTTCTTCAGGATCGGCGCCTGCTTGTGGGTAATGGTGCCGACCACCATCAGCAGGTCGGACTGGCGCGGCGAAAAACGCGGCAGCGCGGCGCCGAAACGGTCGGTGTCGTAGATCGTGGAGCTCACCGACATGAACTCCATCGCGCAGCAGGCGGTGACAAAGGGATACGGAAAGATCGAGAACTTGCGCGCCCAGCCAACCAGCTCATCCTTGCGCGTGGTCAGGTACTCGAACGCCCCTGTCTTCTGATCGTCCTGATTCATGACGTCAACGTTCCCGAACGGTAGAGTGGCAAAGGCGGTCATTCCCGTGGCGGGCTGTGCATGCGCCCGCCGCCGCAGACTCGACGCAGTGGCACAGGACCTGGTGCGTTTCCGACCTTGGGAAAGTCCAGATCATGTGCGCAGATCCTCCAGCAGGCCGGACTTCCAGACGTACAGCACCAGCAACACCAGCAGCAGCAGGAAGAAACCGAAGACCAGCAGCAGGGTCCCGGTCAGCGGCTGCGCTCCCAGGGCCCAGAGAAACAGGAATACGGTCTCCAACTCGAACAGAATGAAGACCACTGCGATCCCATAGTACTTCACCGGCACGGCTTTCACGTTCAGCGGGTCCACCGGCGCCGCTCCGCACTCGAAGGGTTCCAGCTTCATCGCACTCGCCACGGGTTTGGGCCCGAGCACGCGGTTCAACGCAAGCGTCAACCCGACGAAACCGAGAATCGCCAGCAGGTACAGCAGGAAGATGGCGTATGCATTCATGTCGAATCAATCCAACCCGGTGCCCATGTCATCGTGCTGTTCTGAACCGGGTCCGATGCCCGGCAGACCAGCCCATTACCGCGCGAGGTTAGGGGATTTCCCGTTCGCGATCCACCACGCCGCACACATTTACCGAAGCGCGCCCCTGTTTATCCGCCACCTGAAGCCGGCGGGATTGCATCGATGCGACCGGCCCTGCCGCGCCGTCGCCGATTACCCGGAGAGTGACACACCGCCCTCCCGAAGCATCTCCAATCTCCAAGCAAGGGTGCGCGGCGATCTCGTTCAACCGGCGCTCTTCAAAAGACGCCGGGTATGCCGGGCGATCATCAACTCCTCGTTCGTCGGAATCACCCAGACACGCACGCGGGAAGCAGGACGGCTGATCAGAGAAGCCCCGCTCTGGTTGGCCTGATCATCGATCTCGACTCCAAGCCAAGCGGCGCCGCGGCACACGCCCTTGCGGATCGCGGGAGCGTTCTCACCAATCCCGCCCGTGAACACAATGGCGTCCAACCCCCGAAGTGCGGCGACCAGCGAGCCCAGTTCGCGCTGGATTCGATAGACGAAGAGATCGATGGCGAGGCGCGCGCCAGGCTCATCGCTGCCCAGCAAGGTTCGCATGTCCCCCGAAATCCCCGAAACACCGAGGAGGCCGGACTGCTCGTAGATCAACTTCTCGATCGCTCGCGCGTCCAGGCCGCGCTCGTCCATAAGATACAGCAGCACGCCGGGATCAAGGCTTCCGGACCGCGTACCCATCGGCAGTCCATCCAACCCGGTGAAGCCCATGGTAGTCGCGACGCTGCGTCCGCCGGACAGCGCGCACATGCTCGCACCGTTCCCGAGGTGCAGAACCACAACTCGCCCCGATGCCGAAGCCGGGTCCAGCGCAGGCAGGACCGAAGCGATGTACTCGTAGGAAAGCCCATGGAACCCGTAACGGCGCACACCGGACTCGTGCAGTTCGCGCGGCAACGCATACATCTGAGCCAGTTCAGGTGCCGAACGGTGAAACGAGGTATCGAAACACGCAACCTGAGGGAGATCCGGCGCCCGGTCGAGCAGGAGGCGTATGGGTGCAAGGTTGTGCGGCTGGTGCAGCGGCATCAGCGGCGCGAACTGCTCGAGCTCCCTGAGCACCGGGCCATCGACGAGTACCGGCGCGGTGTATTTCAGCCCCCCCTGAACCACTCGGTGACCCACCGCCACCAGCCGATGCTGGCTCACTTCGCCGCGCAGATACCCGGCCAAATGTTCAAGCGCTCCATCGTGACCAAGGGCGGTGCCCGCTGGCCAGCGCTTCTCCCCAACCACTTCACCGCCTGCGGTCCTGGATACGAAACGCGGGGCTTCACCCAATCCCTCGATCTGGCCGTGCAACTCCAGATCGAGGTCATCGCCGGCAACGGTAAAAAGCGAAAACTTGATGCTGGAGGAACCCGCGTTGATAACGACGATCGCGTCAGCCATTGGACGCTCCCAAAATCCTCGAAAAATCCCTGACCGGTCCCATGCCAGGGCCCGATTCCCGAGGCTACGCCCAAGATCCCGTGGCTGCAAAGCTCCGCTCGTTTATCCTACCGATGCGCCAAGACAGCGGGGTGTCCGGGATGAACAGCACACGAAACCAAAGGCAGAGCGTCGTCGCGGGCTTCGCGATCGCAGGGATTCTCGCGGGCATGATCGCCCTTTTCCCGGGTCCGATCGATGCCGCTGCCTCCGATACCGCGGATGCCGACCACGAGCGTCCGCGAGTCGGGCTCGTGTTGTCGGGCGGCGGAGCGCGGGGCGCGGCGCACATCGGCGTCCTTCACGTGCTCGAGGAGCTTAACGTACCCATCGACTACATTGCGGGTACCAGCATGGGCTCGATCATCGGGGGTCTGTATGCGGCCGGAATGACCCCCGGCGAGATTGAGGACACCCTGAACAGCATGGATTGGGAGAACATCTTCGACGATCGGGCCTCGCGCGAGAGCCGCAGCTTCCGCCGGAAGCGCGACGACGATCTATACCTGGTCCAGTCGAAACCCGGCTTCAACCAGGGGCAGATCCAACTGCCACTGGGCGTGATCCAGGGACAGAAATTCGACCTCGCCCTGCGTGCACTGACGCTGCCGATCTCGGAAATCCAGGACTTCGATGATCTGCACATCCC
>SLNI01000249.1 GCA_007133115.1 Thioalkalivibrio sp.
CCGGGGACACGACCAGCAACAGGCCAAGGATCAGGATCAATCGAAACAACATGGGACGTGATTCACCCACGAGGAAATCGGCCTTTCTTTATAGCCGATTGGGCGGCAGTTCACCTCCACCGCCACCCGTTTTCGACCCGCAATGACGGGAATCGTTTTCCAACTGCGTGCAAAACCCGGCTCTGCCGAGAGCGGCTTCCGACCCTCGGAGACAGGAAATCGATGGATACGCCGAAGTTCGGCGCGCCCAAAATACGCCACCATCGCATCCGCGACGGGAGTTCAGAATGGGTGCTGACGGGTGAACTGCGTCAGAAGAAGAACAGCACGCCCATCGATGTGAGAATGGGTACGCCGGCCACCACAGCCAGCGTCAGAACACAAACAGAGCAATCCTTGGCACGGGACAAACGCGGACTATTCAAGGTGCATCTCCAATACAGCCATGACTTCGGCTTTTCTGATGTTCGCCGGAGCTTGCCACCAACCCTTTCGGTGCGCAAGCGGGGCTCGCTCGGACCATGATGCGAAACGGGTTGCAACATCCAGCCGGGTCCCGCACCGAAACCGCGTTCAAATTTACAAGTCCGATGGTCGCAGCCAATTGATTTGGATCACGGGAAGAAGCATATCTCAGCGGCCGAGGCGCATTTGTGTATGCTTGCGGAAACGGACCGGAGCTCGAGGCAACCCATGCAGGTGACGCAAACGGACGCGGCCTTGGATGCGGCGGAACAGGTCTGCGCGCGTCGCGGCGTGCGACTGACCTCGCTGCGCCGGCGCGTACTGGAGCAGATTCTCAAAACAGACGGCGTCATCAAGGCCTACGACCTGATCCACGAGCTCAGTTCCGCCGACCGCAACATCAAGCCCCCAACGGTGTACCGGAGCCTGTCCTTCCTGCTGGAGCAGGGGTTCATTCATCGCATCGAGAGCCTGAACGGTTTTGTGGCCTGCAACCACCCCGGTGAGATCCACGAAACGCTGCTGATGATCTGTGACACCTGCGGGGACATCCAGGAACTGCACCCCACCGAGATCAGTCACGCGCTGGACCATGCCGCCACCCAGCAGGGGTTCTCGGTGGAAAAAAAGATCGTCGAGTTGCACGGACGCTGCCGAACCTGCGTTGCCCCGGTGGGCACGGCACTTCCGGCGCGATAAACCATTCCCGGCACCCGAGCGAGATCGGACGTGGACGCCCGGCACGAATCCCTTCTGCAGTCGCTGCCACCGGTCCTGAATCGGGACACGCGCCTGCTGATTCTCGGCAGCTTTCCGGGTGTGGCTTCGCTGCGCGCCACGCAGTATTACGCCCATCCGCGCAACCAGTTCTGGCCAATCCTGGGCCGCCTGCTCGGGCACGCACTCCAGGAGATGCCATATGCCGACCGAATCCAATGTCTGCGGAAGCATCGGATCGGGCTCTGGGACATCTATGCCAGCTGCGTGCGCCCGGGAAGCCTGGACGCTTCGATTCGCGACGCGACGCCGAACGACCTCGAAGGACTCCGTAGCCTCGCCCCGTCTCTGCGCCTGGTCGTGCACAACGGGGCCGAGAGTGCCCGGCGCATGAAAGAAATCCAGGCGCTGGGCATTCCCGCTCTGCGTTTGCCCTCGACCAGTCCCGCCAACGCCCGAATCGATCTCGAAACAAAGCTTGCACGCTGGCGTGTGGCGCTGGCCGAGGCTGGAGTTCTACCCGACCCATCCTGATGCCATGCCAATTCGGCGAAGCTGTGCTCCATAGGCACCGAACTTCCCGCATGGCCCACTAGTGGGTCCCATCACGTCAGGGCTGGAAGTAAAACCGCAGCCCCCCGAAGAAATAACGCTCCGGCGCCGGTTCGAAATACCGGCCGAAGCTGGCATTGATACGGAGGTTGTCGATGTTCGCGGTGTCGAGGAGATTGCTCACCGCGACAAAGCCCTCAACCCGCAGGGAGCCCTGATGCCAATGCCGCCCCAGGCGCAGGTTGACCGTCGTCTGGGCATCGGCCTCCACGGTATTCGCGTTGTCGGCATAGCGGCGCCCCGTGTGCAGCATGTCGGCAACCGCGAACCATGCTCCGTCGCGCCAAGCCGCTTCCAGGAACCCCTGGTGGCGCGGAAGTCCAGGCAAACGATTGCCATCCTGGCTCACGCCCTGCACGTCGCGGAACTCCCGGTAACGGAAGTCGTTCAGTGCCAGGGCCGCCCGCAGGTTCCACCGCGGATCCGGCCTCAGGTCCAGGGCGAGTTCCAGCCCATCGCGTGCCGTGCGACCGGCATTGCTGTAATAGGTCCGGCCATCCGCCGCGTTCAGCTGATAAGGGACCAGTTCGTCCCGGACGCGCGTGCTGTACGCGGTGATTTCATAGATCAACGGCCCTTTTCCTCCGCGGAGACCCACCTCCAGACTGCGCGCTTTCTGCGCTTCCAGATCCGGATTGAACCCACCCGTGTCAGCCGGATTGGCCAACTCGGTGAAGGTCGGCGTCTCGAATGCGGAGGCTCCGTTCACGAACGCCCGGTGGTCATCGTGCCAGTGCCAGATGAGCCCCGCGGTCGCGCTGGTTTCATCGAACGAACGCTGCCCCGAGAGATCGAAACCGCCGGACTGCAGTCGGTCATCGACGCCGAAGCGCATGCGGTCGTGGCGGACACCCAGCGCCAGGTTCCAGTCGGTTCCCAGCAGGGTGTCGGTCTGGACGAAGAGCCCCTGGGTTCGGACGCGTTCCTGCTGATCCAGCGCCAGTGGACCCGTGACGGGTACACCAGGCGGCGCACACGAAGGCTCGAGCGCAGCGTTGATGCAGTTCCGCGTGCGCTGGTCGCGCTGTTCCTCGAGGTCGAGTCCGAACAGGGCCCGGGTCGGTCCCATGTCGCGCTCGTAGCCGAAATGGATACCGTGGAAGCGGCGCTCGTAAGCCACCTGGCTGCTGCCGAAGAAAGGCAGCTGCTGTTCGTAATCGCGCTGCGTCAGAAACGTGCCGATGCGCAGCACACCGTCCGCGAGCGGCTGCCGCCAGTGCCCACCCAGGGTCAGCTGCTCGGCAGCCTGACCGCTGTCCAGTCGCCGCGCCAGCGGGGCCGCGGCGCGCCGGTCCGCGGCGACTTCGGCCGCTGTCAGGGCTCCGGGATCCTCGGTCCGCGGGGCGTCCAGATAGCGCAGATGCAGGCGGAGATCACCGGCATCGAAGGCCTGGGTCGCGTGCAGGCGCAGCAACTGCTTCTCTGCCTGTGCCTGCTGGCGGTACCCGTCGTAGCGCAGGTCGTGTCCGGTCAGCGAATACGATCCGGACCCGCTCCGCGCCTCGCTGGCCAGCTCCACCCGCTGGAAGCCATCCCCCCCGACCATGAGTCCGCCCCCGTGCCCGCGGGGCTCAAGGCCATCCATCGTGCGCAGTGCCACCACGCCGCCGGTGGCATTGCCGTACAGCGCCGCGTTGGGCCCGCGCAGCACCTCGATGGAACGGACGTTGAGCAGATCGAGTGCATCCACCTGGGACTGACCGTCCGGTGTCGTTTCCGGAATGCCGTCCTGCAGGATGCGCAGCCCGCGGATGCCGAACGGCGCCCGCGCACCGAAACCCCGGATCGACAGGCGGACGTCCTGGGCGAAGTTGTAGCGGTTCTGTGCGAAAACCCCGGGGATCCGGTTCAGCGCCTCGTCCAGCTGCAGACCCTGGCGTGCCTGCGCAGCCTCGTCCCGGTCGATGACATCCACCGCGGCGGGAAGATCCGCCAGGGGGATTTCCAGCCGCGGCGCGGTCACCGTGATCGGAGCGAGAACCGGTTCGGCCGCGGCTGGCAGCACCGCCACGAGCCCGGCGACGAGGGCGGCCGCCCTCACCAGTAGTAGGGCATGATCCGCCCCATCCGCCCCATGGTGGAATCGATCGAGGTGGTCATGATGTCGATGCTGAGATTCAGTTGCCGCATCTCCTCCGCCATCAGCGGCACGCCGCTCATCTTGTCGTCCATCGAGCCCATCACGGTGGCAATGCGGTCCATGTCGCCGCGCATGTGACTCATGTCCTCACCCATCTGCGGCAGGGCCGCCAGCGCGGCACGGGTGTCGTGCAGAACACCGCGGATGTCGTGCAGGGTTACGGCGATGACCTCGAACGGGCTCGGTTCCTCCTCGGCCTCCGCGAGGCGGGCGCGCAGGTGCTCGATCCGCTGGTGAAAATCGGCCCTGGGACCCACCGCTTCCGGTTCCGGGCGAATCTGGAGATCGTCAGCGGTCACTTCGGGGGCCGCATGCGGCCAGCCGCGCGGGACCTCGGCCCCGGCGTCTCCGGCTGCGAACGCCTGGGTTAGCGCGTAGAGCACGAGCATCAGCGTCAGCAGAAACAGCGCCACCGTCCAGCGGAACATCCGCTCCAGTCGCTGTAACCGACGCTCACCGGACACCGCAATCCTGGCCAGGTCTTCGATGGCGGTGCGGGAATCGTCGTACTGCGCGCCGGTCGGATGCATTTCGGGTGTCCCTCAGGTTGTCAGCCGCACTTGCTCTCACCGCAGTTCAGGCAGGTGAGGCAATTATCCATCGCCACGACCGCACGGGTGTGACACTTGCCGCAGAGCTGGGCACCGGCCGGAAACGGATCGCCGGGATCGATCTCGGTTTTGGCGAGGTTGCGGCTGGCCTCGAACTGCGCCCGCTTCTCCTCGATGTGCCTGCGCTGGTGCTCGTCCAGGCCGTCGTCGGTAATCAGGCCGATCAGGCGCAAGTGACCCTCGATCGCATCGCCGATCTCGGCGACCAGCGAAGGCATGTACTTCCCGCCCTTCTTGAAGTAGCCGCCTCGGGGATCGAACACCGAGCGCAATTCCTCGACCAGGAAGGTCACGTCGCCGCCCTTGCGGAACACCGCGGAAATGATCCGCGTAAGCGCCACGATCCACTGAAAATGGTCCATGTTTTTCGAGTTGATGAAGATTTCGAAGGGCCGGCGGAGCTCGTGCTCGGTTCCCGGATTCAGCACCAGGTCGTTGATGGTCACGTACAGCGCATGCTCGGACAACGGTGTCTTGATCTTGTACGTCGACCCCATCAGCATCTCGGGCCGCTCGAGCTTCTCGTGCATCTGCACGACCTTGCTGTCCGGGCCCTCGGCTTCGGCTGTCGCGGCGGAGGGTTCATCGCGGGCCACTTCGTACCCTACGATCTTCCGGTCTATCTTGGTGGTCATGATCTCGCTCCGCGCTCAGAACTTGCCGTAATACCCTTCCTTCAGGGCATCGTAGAGATTTGCAGCGGTATGGGTTTCGCCGTCGTACTCGATCTCCTCGTTCCCCTTGACCTCGACCACCGACCCGTCCTCCAGTGCGAAGCGGTAGGTGGTGTTCTCGAGATCCTTTTCCTTTACCAAAACCCCCTGGAAGGCCTCGGGGTTGAAGCGGAAGGTCGTGCACCCCTTGAGACCCTGCTGCCAGGCGTAGAGGTAAATGTCCTTGAAGGCCTCGAACGGAAAATCGGTCGGCACGTTGGCCGTCTTGGAAATCGAGGAATCGATCCATTTCTGGGCCGCGGCCTGCACGTCGACATGGGCTTTGGGCATGATGTCATCCGCGGTCACGAAGTAGTCCGGGAGCTTCTCCTCCTCGGCCTCCGACCAGGGCATGGCCCGTGGATTCACCAGCTCGCGGTAAGCCAGAAGCTCGAAGGAGAACACATCCATCTTTTCCTTGGACTTCTTTCCGGACCGGATCACATTGCGCGCATAGTGGTGCGCGAAACTCGGCTCGATACCGTTGCTGGCGTTGTTGGCCAGGGACAGCGAGATGGTTCCCGTGGGGGCGATCGAGCTGTGGTGGGTGAAGCGGCAGCCCTCCTCGGCCATCCGCTCCACCAGCTCCGGGTCGGCCTCGGCCACCTTCTGCATGTACCGACTGTACCGGGCCAACAGGGTTCGGCCCTTCACCCGATCGCCCGGCCCGAAGCCGTCGCGCACCATCTCCGGGCGCCGCTGCAGCATCTTCGCGGTGACGGTGAATTCCTCGTCCATGATCGGCGCCGCTCCCTTCTCCCGGGCCAGTTCCAGCCCGGCGCGCCAACCGGCCAGTGCCATTTCCCGGGTCACCTCCTCGGTGAAGCGCAGAGACGCCTCGCTCCCGTATTTCATGCGCAGCATGGTGATGGCCGAGCCAAGCCCGAGGTACCCCATGCCATGGCGCCGTTTACGCACGATCTCCTCGCGCTGCTGCGCAAGCGGTAGGCCATTGATCTCGACCACGTTGTCGAGCATCCGGGTGAACACGGTGACGGCCTCGCGGAAGGTTTCCCAGTCGAACCGCGCACGATCCGTGAAAGGCTCCTCCACAAAGCGGGTGAGATTGATCGACCCCAGCAGACAGGCACCGTACGGCGGCAGCGGCTGTTCGCCGCAGGGATTGGTCGCGCGGATTTCTTCGCACCACCAGTTGTTGTTCATCTCGTTGACCTTGTCGATCAGGATGAATCCGGGCTCGGCGTAATCGTAGGTCGACGCCATGATCACGTCCCAGAGTCGCCGTGCCGGAATGGTCTTGTAGACCCGGCAGGCCACCTGTCCGGCTTCATTCGTCAGATAGTCCGCATTCAGCGGCCAATCGCGCCAGAGCACCTGTTCCGGATCGTTCAGGTCGAAGCCGCCCTGCGCGACCTCGACGTCGGTGATCGGGAACGCCAGCGGCCAGCGATCATCGTTCTGCACGGCCTTCATGAAATCGGCGGTGATCAGCAACGACAGGTTGAACTGGCGCAATGCGCCGTCCGACCGCTTGGCG
Organism: Thioalkalivibrio sp.; assembly: GCA_007133115.1. Taxonomy (GTDB): domain Bacteria; phylum Pseudomonadota; class Gammaproteobacteria; order Ectothiorhodospirales; family Ectothiorhodospiraceae; genus Thioalkalivibrio. The sequence goes on from SLNI01000249.1 coordinate 6,757, forward strand.
CGGATGAACTCCACCACGTCCGGATGACCGATGTCGAACGTCGCCATCTGCGCGCCGCGGCGGCCACCAGCAGAAGAAATCGTGAAGCACATCCTGTCGTAGATATCCATGAACGACAGCGCCCCGGAGGTATAGGCACCGGCTCCGGAAACGTACGCTCCGCGGGGCCGCAGCGTGCTGAATTCATACCCGATCCCGCACCCCGACTTGAGGGTCATGCCGGCTTCGTGCAGTTTGCCGAGGATGCCGTCCATCGAGTCCTGCACGGTCCCCGATACGGTGCAGTTGATGGTCGACGTTGCAGGCTTGTGCTCCCACGCGCCGGCGTTGGCAATGATGCGCCCGGCCGGAATCGCACCCTGGCGCAGCACCCACAGGAAGCGTTCGTACCAGTGTTCCCGGAGTTCCGGGGTGACCTCGATATCCGCCAGCGCGCGCGCGATACGCTTCCAGGTTCCATCGATGTCCCGGTCGAGGATCGTGCCGTCTTTCGCTTTCAGGCGGTACTTCTGGTCCCAGATCTCGGCAGACGCCGGTTGCATGGGAATCTCCCGGGCCACAGGAACAGGCGAGGACAGCGGCTTGCTGTGCGACATGGATGGCACACCTCTTTTAAAACCACTAGTTATGGTGGGAATGAAAACCACATGCACAAGATGTGGTGTCGTCCATGTGTACGTTAGACCCCG